>PPGL01000017.1 GCA_003173915.1 Candidatus Levyibacteriota bacterium
GCACTTCTGACAGCAGAATCTCGTGGAACAACAGGACCAGCAAAGAATGAGAAAATTGCTCAAGCTGTTGCTGAATGTCGAAGACTTAATGTTCCACTACTTCCACCGGATATTAATAGATCAGAAGATGGATTTAGTATTGAGGACAAAACTAAGATTCGATTTGGATTTTCAGCAATTAAAAATGTTGGCGAAGCAGCAATAGGTTCAATACTTGAGGAAAGAAAAAAGCGAACATTTGAAAGTTTGGATGATTTTACGAGTAGACTTTCTGGCCAAGCAATAAATAAGAAAACACTGGAAAGTCTTATTAAAGCAGGGGCAATGGATTCATTTGGCAATAGAGCGGTTTTACTTGCAACATACAATGAGTCAGTTGAAAAAGCAAATAAGTTACGCAAACAACAACAAGAGGGACAAAAATCCTTATTTGGGGATGATCCCGATTCCCAATATTCTGCATCATCTGCATCTGTTTTTTCAGATTTAGATGATTTTACTCCAGAGGAAAAATTGGCATTTGAAAAAGAACTTCTGGGAATTTACCTTACTGCTCATCCACAGGCACAGTATTTTAGTGTCATAAAGTCTGTGATAAGTCATGAACTTGATAGCCTTGCGGAGGGACAAGAGGGAGCGGTTGTTACTGTCGGAGGTCTTATTGAATTTGTAAAAAAAATTTACACGAAAAAAACAGGTGCTGAAATGGCATTTGTTGGAATAGGCAACGAAAGAGGTGTTTCTGTAGAATGTGTTGTGTTTCCCAAAGTATTTGATTTGTATAAAGAGATGCTTATGAAAGACACAGTTGTGATTGTAGAAGGAAAATTAGATATGAAAAATGACAAACCAGTAGTTATTGTGAACGCCATTAAAAAACCAGGGAGGGTTGGATAATAACCGTTAGCCAGTAGAAGACAGCAAATAGCGAGCTGTAAGTAAGAGTTTTCAACCTGTACTCGTTCAACATTTTACAATTTAATCTTTTTCTTCTTGACGCTCCAGGGTAGTTTTAGGTAAAATTAACTACATGGTTACACTTGCTCCCGAAGCTATTTTTTACATTGGTTCTGTTCCAATCACCAATACTCTTATCCAAACTGCAATTGTCGATGGTGTCGTTGCTTTTGGACTTATTGCTCTTAACAAGCAATTTAAAAAAGTTCCAGGTATTTTTCAAAATATTGTAGAAATTGCTGTTGACGGACTTTATAATCTTACAGAATCAGTTTCTTCAAACAATGCAGCAAAAATTTTCCCTTGGTTTATGAGTTTTTTTACTCTTATTCTTGTTGCTAACTGGATAGGATTGTTGCCTGGGTATGGAACTATTGGATTTTACCGTGGAGAAGAATTTATCCCGTTTCTTCGCAGCGCAGCGAGTGATCTCAATTTTACTCTTGGACTTGCATTAGTAGCTGTTATTACAACGCAACTATTTGGTATTCAAGCACTTGGATTTAAAGAATATATAAAGCGATATGTCTCGCTCAATCCTATCCTGTTATTTGTTGGAATACTTGAGGCACTTGGGATATTTACTAGTATTATCTCGCTTTCTTTCCGTCTTTTTGGTAATATATTGGCTGGAGAAGCAGTTTTATCTACAATCTCGCAGATATTTGCTTTTTTTGTTCCGCTGCCATTTATGGCACTTGAAATAATCGTTGGACTTGTTCAGGCGTTAGTGTTTGGTATTTTAACTATGGCATATATGTCTATTATTATGACACCACATAACGAAGGAGGTGAGCACGCATAATGAACTTGCTTATTCACTTTAGTGGAGGTATTATTATCGCAATTGGGGCCCTTGGCCCTGGTATTGGTATTGGACTTATTGGAGCCAAAGCTATGGAAGCATTAGGTCGAAACCCAGAAGCATCTGGAAGAATTCTTCCTGCAATGCTTTTAGGAATGGCATTTGCTGAAGCTATTGCTATTTACTGTTTGATTCTTGCTTTCCTTAAGTAACAAGAAGTTAGAAGGCAAAAGTCAAAGATCAAAAGTAAACTAAAAAGTTACATTTTTTGTAATTTTAATTTCTTTTTGACTTTTGCATTTTGATTTTTTATATTTAACACTATGGATATATTACAAAGTTTTGGAGTACAACCAGTATTACTTTTGGCACAAATTGTTAATTTTTTAATTATCTTGTGGCTTCTTAAACGGTACGCATACACGCCGATCTTTAAGATGCTTAGTGATAGAAAAAAGACAATTGCTGAAGGATTAAAAAATTCAGAAGAAGCAAAAGAAGCACTTGAGAAAGCAGTTGAGGAAGAAAAGAAAATTCTCAAAAAAGCCCAGTCAGAAGCCCAAGCTATTTTAGCTGATGCTCGCAAACAGTCAGATGATACAATTGCTGCATCGAGAGACGAAGCAAAAGTGCAAGTTGAGCACATGCTTGCTGACGCAAAGGATAAAATGGCGCAAGACAGTCGAGAAATGGAAAAACGACTTGCTCTTTCTGCTGCCAAACTTGCCGTAGATATGTTGGAGAAGTCTTTGACTGGAGTATTTGATGAAAAAGAGCAAGAACAAGCAGTGAAGAAGTTGACAGCAAAGCTTAAAAAGTAATATGACAAAAAAACAAATACAAAGTCTTGTTTCAGAAAGTTACACAAAAGAACAACTAGACGAAAATAAGGTTAATACTATTGCGAAAGCATTAACAAGAAAAGACTTAAAAGCATATATTCGGGGACTGAAGTTGGAAGAAAAAAAACGAGTTGTAAGTGTTGCGTTACCTTCTGCTTCTGTATATAATAATACCAAGAAAATTTTTTTGGATTTGTTTCCAGGGAAAACAGTTTCCTTTCAGGAAGACAAACTCCTCATGCTCGGGGGAAAAGTTCAGGCCAATGATATGGTGTATGATTTTTCCCTAAAAAATAAACTAGAGAATTTTATCAATGAACTCGAACAATCCTATGACGAAGAGTGAAGACATTATTCAAACACTAGAGAAAAAGCTTGTTGCCTTTAACGTAAATCCAAAAATGGAAAACGTTGGTGCAATTGAAAAAGTAACTGATGATGTGGTTGTTGCATCTGGCCTTTCCAAGGCACAAATGGGCGAACAAGTTGTCTTTGAAGATGGGACAGAAGGTGTTATTTTAAATCTTGATGAAGATTCTGTGTCAATTATTCTTCTTGGAAGATCAAGCACATTAAAAGAAGGAGATTCAGTCAAAACAACAGGAAAACTTCTTTCGATTAATGCATCAGATGATTTACTCGGTCGAGTTATTAGCCCTATTGGTAAATCTCTTGATGGAAAAGCTCCAGCAAAAAAAGGGAAAGATATGCTACTTGAAAAGATTGCTGCTGGAGTTATTGCAAGAAAACCTGTTGATACTCCAATCAAAACTGGAATTAAAGCAGTTGATGCACTTATTCCAATTGGGAGGGGACAACGCGAACTTATTATCGGAGACCGCGGACTTGGTAAAACAGCAATTGCCGTTGATACCATTATCAATCAAGGACAGGCAAATAAAGGTGGAAAACGAGTAATTTGTGTGTATGTTGCTGTTGGACAAAAGCAAAGTACAATTGCACAGGTTGTGGAAAAATTTAGAGAAACAGGAGCTCTAGAATATTCAATAGTTGTTGCAGCAAGTGCATCTGATAATGCATCACTTTTATACTTAGCACCATTCGCCGGAGTTGCAATCGCAGAATACTTCTTAGAAAAAGGAGAAGATGTACTTATTGTCTATGACGATCTTACAAAACATGCATGGGCATATCGACAACTCTCACTTGTTCTTCGTCGTCCTGCAGGACGCGAGGCCTACCCAGGAGATATTTTCTACCTTCATTCAAGACTTTTGGAGCGTGCAGTTAAACTAAATGATGATTTTGGTGGTGGATCAATTACTGCACTTCCTGTTATTGAAACTCAAGCAGATGACATTTCTGCATATATCCCAACCAATGTTATTTCAATTACTGATGGACAAATTTTCTTAAAAAGTGATTTGTTTAACAGTGGCATTCGTCCAGCTGTTGATGTTGGGAATTCGGTATCTCGTGTCGGAGGCGCCGCACAGACAGGTGCAATGAAGTCTGTATCAGGACGTATCAAACTTGAGTTGGCACAATATCGCGAACTCGCAGTCTTTGCTCAGTTTGGTTCAGACTTGGATGCCGCAACTCAAGCACAGCTTGAAAGAGGTAAAAGATTGACAGAAGTGTTAAAGCAACCACAATATAGTCCACTTACTGAAAATACTGAAATTCTTAGTATCTGGGCAGTTACGAATGGATACACCGATGATGTGCCAGTTGAAAAAATTCAACAATTTGAAAAAGAGTATCATGCATATGTAAAATCACACAATAAAAAATTACTTGAAACCCTTTCTAGTGGGAAAAAACTTACACCAGAAGTAAATGAAGAATTGAAGAAAGTGACAACAGCGTTTAAGAAAGTATTTAGTTAAGCGTGAAGCGGCAAGCGTAAAGCGTCAAGAGAGTTTTGTCTTTTTAAGTAAAAAACTTTCCGCTTATCGCTTTACTCTTTACGCTTTTATATTATGGCAACAACATTATCACTCAGACGAAGAATTAAAACAGCACGAAATATTTCCAAAACAACTCGTGCTCTACAAATGATTGCTGCAAGCAGATTGAAAAAAGCTCAGGAAGCTGCAATTTCCAGTAGACCATACGTCAATAAACTCATTGAAGTTGCACAAAGTCTCGCGCCAACTGGAGACTCAGCAGGAGAAGAAGTTCATTCATATATGCAACTTCGCAAAACAACTGGTCGAACACTGTATGTTATTATCTCTCCAGATAGAGGTTTGTGTGGTGCGTTAAATACAAATTTGGCTCGAGAATATTTTAAATTTAAAAGTGAGCATAATTCACTTTTTGTGACAGTTGGGAAAAAAATTGAAGGATTTGTCTCTGCAACAAACAAAAATTTGCTCGCTGCTTTTCCTTTTGGAAATACACTTCCGTCTTTTTCAGCAGTTGCTCCACTGACCACGATTATAGACGAACAATATCTTTCTGGGAAAGTAGATTCTGTAAAGGTGTTGGCAACAAAGTTTACGAGTGTATTTTCTCAATCTCCACAAATCATAGATTTATTGCCAGTTAGGCTAGAACCAACCCATTCGGCAAGTCATTCGACCATGAGCTCAGACCGAATCGGCTCAGTGCAGAAATCTGATGGGAGAATTTTTGAGCCATCACAACAAGAACTTCTTCCAGCACTTCTCAAGCGGTATATAGAAATGGTGTTGTATCAACAATTTTTGGAAAATTACGCATCCTTTAATGGAGCCCAAATGATTGCTATGCAAAATGCAACAAATAACGCAAAAGACGTTGTAAATGCCCTTACGTTGTTGTACAATAAAGCTCGTCAGGAAAAAATCACCAAGGAAATTCTTGATATTACTTCCGGAGCAGTTGCGATGGAGCAAAGCGAAGGATAATCGTAGGTCTTTCACTCGCTCATACAACATTTTAAAAGCCTATGCCAAATAAAAAAGATACTGGAGTTATTATTAAAATTCAAGGACCAGTTATTGACGTACACTTCGAAGGAGAAGTTCCTCAAATCAACGAAGCGCTTCTTGTTCAATTACCCAGTAAAGAAACTCTCACTCTTGAAGTTGCTTTTGCAACTGGAGATAACGAAGTTAAGACGCTTGCGATGGGATCAACAGATGGATTATCTCGCGGAATGGAAGTTGAAAGAACTCATGCTCCTATTTCTGTTCCAGTTGGTGATGTAGTCCTTGGGCGCATTTTCAATGTGTTGGGAGATTCCATTGACGATCAAAAAGCACTCGATAAGACGAAAGTCAAACTTTCACCAATCCACAAACCCGCACCTGATTTGACACAACAACAAACCAAACCAACAATTCTTGAGACAGGTATTAAAGTTGTTGATTTAATTTCTCCATTCACCAAAGGAGGAAAAGTTGCTATTTTTGGAGGAGCAGGAGTTGGAAAGACAGTTGTTGTAAAAGAGCTTATCCGAAATATTGCTATCGAACACAAAGGTCATGCTGTCTTTGCAGGGGTTGGAGAGCGTACTCGTGAGGGAAATGATTTGTGGGGCGAAATGAAAGAAGCCAACGTTATGGATAAAACTGCTATGGTCTTTGGGCAAATGAACGAACCACCTGCCAACCGTATGCGTGTTGCTCTCACGGCGCTTACCATGGCAGAATATTTTCGTGATGAAAAACACGAAGATGTTCTTTTATTTATTGACAACATTTTCAGATTTGCTCAAGCAGGGTCAGAAGTGTCTGCACTTTTGGGTCGTATGCCTTCAGCTGTAGGATATCAGCCAACGCTTGCATCTGAGGTTGGTGGACTTGAAGAAAGAATTACTTCGACAAAGAATGGGTCAATCACATCTGTTCAGGCTGTATATGTTCCTGCTGATGATTACACCGATCCTGCACCAGCAACCATTTTTGCTCATCTTGATGCAACAATTACGCTGGAGCGCTCCCTTGCAGAGCAGGGACTCTATCCCGCTGTCGATCCATTAACATCTTCTTCACGTATTCTTGATCCAAATACTGTTGGACAAGAGCATTATACAGTTGCTCGGGATGTCCAAAGAGTGCTGCAAAAATACAAAGATTTGCAGGATATTATTGCAATTTTGGGAATGGATGAATTATCACAAGAAGACAAGCTTACTGTTACACGTGCTCGAAAAATTCAAAGATTCTTGACTCAGCCATTCTTCGTTGCCGAAGTTTTCTCTGGACAACCAGGAAGATATGTAAAAGTAAAAGAAACCGTGAGAGGATTCAAAGAAATTCTTGATGGAAAACATGACTCACTTTCCGAACAGGCTTTTTATATGGTTGGAACAATTGAGGAAGCAGTTGAAAAAGATAAGCAGTTGAAAAAAGAAGCGAAAAAGTAGACCTTTGTCATCCTGAGCAAGCGGAGCGCGTCGAAGGATCTCATACAAATCAGTACATTTGCTCTGCTGAGTTAGATTCCTCGATTCCACTTCGTTCCACTCGGAATGACATAAACATATGCCATTTCACTTAAATATTGTTACACCGGAAAAAACAATTATTGATACAGAAGTTGACGAGCTTATTGTCCCGACAACAACAGGAGAGCTTGCAATTTTGCCTCATCATGTTCCACTCTTTACGCAGCTTGCAGAAGGAGAGCTTATTATGAAACATAATAATAAGTCTGATAGCTTTGCAGTTGTTGGTGGATTTATTGAGGTTGGGAATAAGACAGTTACCGTACTCGCAGACTATGTTGCACATGGAAAAGACATTTCTGCTGTTGAAGCGCAAAAGGCAAAAGAAAGAGCAGAAAAGGCAATGAAAGAACACACGAATCTAGAAGATCTTTCCAGAGCAGAAATGGAATTCAAACGAGCAATTGCCGAGCTTAAAGTTGCTAATAAGTACAAAGCCTCAAAATAGTTCCTGTTTATTTTTCACTTTAATACTGAATTTTGGTAATAAAGCCAATACCTGTGAAATAGTATTGTTCAGTTTATTTTGAGTAAAAGCCAGCATAAATCTAGTAGTTATAAGAGAGGAGTATTATATTGAAAATAGCCATTGCACTCAAGTTCGTCTGTTTTCAAATACCCCTGAGAACATCCTTGCGATGAAGACCTACCTCCAGAAGAAAATGTTGTTGGTGCTTCTGTTGTGTACGTATGACCATCAATAACAATCTTTTCGACGTATAAATTCCTATCAGCTTTTGTCTGCGGATCATAATAATCATTTGTAAAATGTATCTCTACATCTGATGGAAAAATTTGTGTTAAGCCAGTATAGCTAAATTTTTCAAATCTGTAATTTTTATAATTTCCCTCAACACTCGGGAAGATTTTAACGATGGTTCCGTGAATAACCAGTACCATTGTTGGGTAGATGCCTAATGCTGGTTGTCCGGCTGCATAAATATCAATCGTTGATTGTGTCGCTGTCGACTGTGGATAAAATCCATTTGCAGAAGTGTTAAAATTTTTAACCGACGGTTTGATACTTGTGTTAAATACGATTACTGTAATAATACAAAAAAAGATTCCGACAATAAATCCTACATACAAAGGTTGCATTGTTTTCGTATGCATAGCTTTTGTAAATTAACTTTTAACATAAAGCAGGTAAGAATTTGAATGTGTGGAAATAGATATTTTTTTTGTAAAAAGAATGATATACAATACAAGCGTATGCCGAACAAGCATTACATAATTGTTGTTCCAGGGCTTAAAGATCGAGCAGGGTTAATGCGTTTTGTTACAAAAGGATGGAAAACCAAAAATCTTGATGTGCTTATTCATGTTGCTCCCTGGGAAGATAAGACTTCCTATGAGAAGAAGATTGCAATGTTGCTTGTAAAAATTGATGCATTAGCAAAAAGAGGAAAGGTAACTCTTGTTGGTGTAAGTGCAGGAGGGAGTTTGGTAATGAATGCGTTTGCAAAAAGAAAGGAAAAAGTACACAGAGTTATTAATGTAAGTGGAAGACTACGAATGGGAGGATTTCCTTCAATTGCCTTTGCTCTTTCTGCAAGAAATCATCCTGCTTTTGTAGAGTCTGTGGAAAAGGCGGAAAAAGTTTTGCCTACACTCTCTCAAAAAAATAAAGAAAAAATCATGACTATTAGCCCAATCTTTGATGGAGTTGTTCCGTTATCTGCAATCCCTGTGGATGGAGCTTACAATCTAAAAATTCCTCTAATTTCTCATGCACTTGCAACAGGAGGTTCGTTTGTATTCTTTAGAAAGAGAATTAATGATTTTATTGGAAACCAAGTAAAAAATTGACTCAAAAATCAATCAAGCTAAATAACATCCCGTAAATTTAGCACTCAATGATAAGTAGTGATAAAATTATTTTTCTATCCAAGTTGTATCGTCGCCCTCTTTTGGCATATTAATTTTAAATACTAAAACAATAAAGTCAGATTCAGAGACGTTGTTAATATAGTGCGTTTCCTCAGGTTCGTCTACAATCACATCACCTGTTTTAACAGTATATGGTGTGTCATTTATATAATAAGGTAGCGACTATCCGAGGGCTTTTAGCCCTCGGCTGTAAAGCTCTTTCACAAAGGTCATATTGGTA
>PPGL01000049.1 GCA_003173915.1 Candidatus Levyibacteriota bacterium
TGTTATTCATGATGGAGACAATATTTCCTTATCAGGAAGAGTAGAATTTAGCGGACATGCAGTTGTGCTCTCTTCACCAGAATACGAAATCATGAATGGAAATCCCACGATTCATACAGGAAGACTTGTCCCTATTTATCCGGAGACAAAAGGTATTAGCTCGAAGTGGTTACGACGTCAGATATATAAAATAATATACGAAAATAAAGATATTCTTACCGAATATCTTCCATACCCAATAATAGAAAAGGAGAATTTATCTGGATTTTTTGATGCAATTGAACAAATTCATTTTCCAAAAACCATTGAGCACGCAAATCGAGCACGAAATAGACTCGCATTCGATGAAATATTCCTATTGCAACTTGCTGCAGCAAAAAGAAGAGAAGAGTGGAAACAAAAAATACATGGAAATGCATTTGTTATTAAAAAATTCGAGAAAGAAATCCAAATTTTTTGGGAACATTTGCCTTTCGATCTTACAGGTGCACAACGAAAAGTAATGCATGCAATGTTTGAAGATGTAGAAAAAACCGAACCAATGAATAGGCTTATCCAAGGGGATGTAGGAAGCGGAAAAACAGTTGTTGCAACAGCTGGCATGTATGTAGCATTTTTGAATGGTTTTCAGTCAATTCTTATGGCACCAACACAAATTCTTGCAGAACAACACTTTAGAACAGCACAAAAACTTTTATCTCCATTTAGTATAAAAATAGAACTTGCTACCGGAAACGTCAAACCAAAAACTCAGGATTTTGATATTTTAATTGGAACCCATGCGGTGCTGTCTGAAAAAATAACATTTAAAAATCTGGGCTTTGTTGCAATAGACGAACAACAACGGTTTGGGGTACAACAACGAGCAATTATACGAGAGAAGGGAAATAATCCTCATGTGCTTACTATGACTGCAACACCAATTCCTCGCACTGTTGCGCTAACCCTGTATGGAGACTTGGATTTATCAGTTATTGATGAAATGCCAAAGGGGAGAAAACTTGTTAAGACATGGCTTGTTCCAAATGTAAAAAGAGAAGCAGGATACAAATGGATTGAGAAACAAATTGTAGACAACGGTGACCAAGCATTTATTGTTTGTCCATTTATCGAAGAATCAGAAAATAACACAACAATTAAAGCAGCAATAAAAGAGTTTGAAAGATTACAAAAAGAAGTATTTCCTAATTTAAAACTTGCATTACTCCACGGGAAAATGAAAGCAAAAGAAAAAGATACTGTTTTACAAGCATTTAAAAATAAAGACTATGATATTTTGGTTGCAACGCCAGTTGTCGAAGTTGGTATAGATATTACCAATGCAACAATTATTGTTATCGAAGCTGCAGAAAGATTCGGACTTGCACAACTTCATCAATTAAGGGGACGAGTTGGAAGAGGAGACAAACAATCCTACTGCTTACTGTATACAGAATCCACAAATGTAATGACTCAAACGAGATTAAAATCACTTGAAAAAATATATAACGGAGCAGAGCTTGCCGAAATTGACCTCAAAATGCGCGGAGCAGGAGATATCTATGGAACAGCACAAAGTGGATGGAAAATGCTTAAAATTGCATCATTTTCAGATATTATTTTAATAGAAAAAGCAAAAAGAGAAGCAGAAAATATCACAGACCAACTAGAAAAATACCCACTACTACAAGAAAAACTAAAAGAAATTAGCTCCAAAGAAATTTCCCCAGACTAGTTTCTCTAGAGAAAGCTACGTGAACAATAATTGCATATTTGCTTATTAATTCGCCCTCTTTGCTTGCAATGGCAATCTATTTTTGATACAGTGAGAGTATCTTAGGAGGTGATCCTTTCTCTAACAGATGGCATAAAAACCATCTGTTTTCTTTTATGAAACACTCATTACAAACAGTTACACTGGAGGAAGAAAAAAGAAAAACCCAACTCCGCACATCTATTCAAAGAAAAAGCAAAGTACTTGAAACAGTAACAGAAAAAGTAGAGCTTTTGAAAATGGAACTAGAACTAGTAAAAAATGAGTATAATTCTCGGATCGGTAGACTCTTTCTTAAAGACAATAATTTAGATTTAGAAATCATTAAATATAAAAATATTAAGCATTTAATGGAAGAAGGGATGACATTTGGAGAGGCAGTAAAAGAACTCGAAGATAGATTTTATGAAGAACTTCTCCGCTTGCAAGGAATTCAAGAAGAAATAGACAAAGCCGAGCAAGTATTTAAAGAATATACAGACATCAAACAAGAAGACACACAGGACAAAGATATTCGCAAACTCTGGAAATCACTTATTGTTAAATTCCATCCAGATTTAGTTACCGATCCAATTGAAAAAAATCGCCGTGAAGAACTTATGAAAAAAATTAATACCGCGTATAGGGAAGGCGATTTTGAAGCATTAAAAATTTTAGAAAGCAAAACATTCACAACAGGAAAAAATGAATCTGATATTATGTCTCTGGAAAAAACCTTAGTAAATCTCGAAAATATGATTATTCATTTACGGCAGGAATTTAAAAACTTAAAACTTTCCGACTGGTACGGCTGGGAACTTCGGATAGAAAAAGCGAAAAAGGAACATAAGGATATTTTTGCCGAACTTGAGCGAAGTCTTCTTGATGATATTGTAAAAAAAATTGAGATTTTAAATAGACTAAAAGTCCAGGTAAATAACACTTCAAACCAACCTATCTAAAAATACCAGAAGGGCTTGCGGAAGAGGCTTAATTTTTGGTAAAATATACGATATATGCCACACGAACCCAAAAGACGACATTCGCGAGAAAGAAAAGGCGAAAGAAGAGCCAGTATTAAACTAACGCTCAAAAAAGCTGTTACATGTGCTAATTGTGGGAGTAGAACAGCTCCTCACGTTGTTTGTGCAAATTGTGGCTACTACAAAGGCAAGCAAGTTGTAAAAACAAAGTAGCACGTACATGAAAAGCCCTCAAGACCCTCGACATCAAAAGCGGCAACACCTTATTGAAGAACTCTTCAGTGCAGATTTTCATGACCAAAAGATAAGCGAGGAAGCTGGAAATATTTTAAAAAAGAAAAAAGAGCTTGATGATGCGATTACAAAAGCGGCTCCTGAATTTCCGGTAGAAAAGATAAATAAAGTCGATCTTGCAATTTTAAGGCTGGCAATGTACGAATTATTGTTTAAAAAAGATACCCCTCCAAAAGTGGTTATTGACGAAGCAGTAGAGCTTGCGAAAGAATATGGAGGAGAAACAAGTCCAGCCTTTATTAACGGCGCACTCGGACATGTAAAAAATTATGAATAATAATCTCCCAAAGTTTAAAAACCAAGCACTTTTTGACCAAGCATTTACCCATAGGTCTTATTTAAATGAAGCAAAAGGAGAAATTGCTTCTAACGAACGCCTAGAATTCCTGGGAGACAGTATTTTGTCGTTTTTAGTCTCAGAGTATTTATATAAAGAGTATCCACACTATAACGAAGGAGTACTCACCAATTTACGTTCTTTACTTGTCAATACGAAAAATTTAGGTACCATTGCGAAAAACCTTGGATTTGGTAATCTTTTAAAACTCTCCAAAGGCGAACACGAAGCACAAGGAAGAGAAAATCAGAGTTTGCTTGCAGACAGTTACGAAGCATTTGTGGGAGCTCTTTTTTTAGATCAGGGATTATCGGCAGTTGCCTCATTTGTAGAGATATCACTTATTGCTCACGTTAAAGAATTTGTTGAGCAAAAAACATTTAAAGACCCAAAAAGCTTACTACAAGAACAAGTACAAGCAAAAAAATTAGGCTCTCCAGTCTATAAAGTCACCCACGAAGAAGGTCCTGCGCACGCAAAAATCTTTACAGTAAGTGTCTTTGTTGCAAACGCTATAGTAGGTGAGGGAATAGGTAAATCTAAGCAAGAAGCAGAGGAAAATGCAGCAAAACAAGCTCTTGAGAATAAAGACCGAGAATGATACAATAGAACGTATATTCTTCAAGCGTAATTAAGAAGGATAAATAAAAACGTATGTTAGTCATTAGACTCATGAAAACAGGCAAAAAGGGAGAAAGTAAATACAGACTCGTTGTTAAAGAGCAACGGGATCGTCGAGATGGCAAAGCGGTTGAAATTCTTGGATGGTACGAAAAACGAGCAGGCGGGAAAAGTGCAAAAGATATTCAGATGGAACGCGTGAAATATTGGATATCTGTTGGAGCAAAACCTTCTCAAACAGTTAAAAAACTTTTGGCCTTATGAAAGACGCATTACACTTTCTTATAACCTCAATTGTAGACAATCCTGATGCTGTAGTAATAGACGAAACCGAACAAGAAGGCATAATAAGCTTTATTATTCATGTTGCAAAAGAGGACATGGGAAAAATTATTGGCAAAGAAGGAAAGGTCATCCGAGCAATTCGCAATGTTATGAAAATCCCTGCAATTAAACAACATAAAAAAATCCACGTAAGCATCGCAGAAGAATAATTCTACCTCAATTTGATACAATACGTTTGTCATGAAAATTACGATTCTTACTCTTTTCCCCGAAATGTTTGCTGGCCCTTTTGACTATTCAATTGTTAAGAGAGCAAAAGAAAAGAATCTCATTGAACTTCGATTTGTGAATATTCGTGATTTTGGCATTGGACAGCATAAAATGGTTGATGACAAACCATTTGGCGGAGGGACAGGCATGGTACTAAAAGTTGATGTTATTGATGCTGCCATACAAAATGTTAGAGATCCAAATTTAAATAAAGAAGAAGAACAATGTGTCCTCCTTGATGCTCGGGGAGAAACATACACACAAACAAATGCCAAGCAATTTTCAAATTTAAAACATCTGATTCTCTTATGTGGACATTACGAAGGTGTAGATGAACGAATACGAACACTTGTTGATACAACAATCTCAATAGGAGATATTATTCTTACAGGCGGAGAAATTCCAGCAATGCTTATTATTGATAGTGTTACGAGACTTGTCTCGGGAGTACTTAAAGAGGACGCGACAACGTATGAATCATTTTCATCACGCTCGGGGAAAGTTCTTCTTGAATATCCCCAATATACGCAACCAAGAGAATATAAAGGAATGAGTGTTCCTGAGGTACTCATTGGAGGAAATCACAAAAAAATTGAAGAGTGGAAAAAAGAACAAGCAGAAAAAATCACCTCACTCCATCGTCCTGATTTATTAAGGACCAGTCGGTGATGGAGAAGGAGTCCCTGTCGGAACTGTTTGGGTTGGAGATACCTGAGTTGGAGTTACCGCTGTTGGGACTACTCGTGTTGGTGCTATCGTAGGTACTGCTTGTGTTGGAACAGTTTCGACTGGAACTACCTCTGTTGGAGTTGGAATTGTCTCAATTGGCGGCACAATTGGAGCTGAATTTTGTGATTGAAGAGATGAAATGATTTTTTGTTCGTCTGGTGATAACGGCTGCAACAGGGTATCCGCGGTATATGCAATTTGTGGAACAGCTTTATAATAAAAAACAATAGTAAGTGCTGCAGATTTATTTGATGTAAGATGTATCTCTATGACACGAGAAATTGGAAATTCATTTTGAAGAGAAGATACAAATTGGCGAATATGATCAATATTTCCAGTAAGCGTGATATTTAGCTGCAAAAAAGAATCAGTAAGATCTTTTGTAGTCGAAAGATCTCCCACCTGAAAAGAGTAATCACCAAGACTTGTCCCTGATTGTTCTGCTGCATCTGATATTGAACTTAAAATATCTGCAAAATCTTTTCCCTCTGGGAGAGCTGTTGTTGCTGTTTGGACATCAGTATCAAGCTCGTTGGAATTGATATTTTTTATTGTATTCATGCTTTGATTTAACTCATTAATTTTTGTTTCTACTTGTACCATTTTATTTTGACTATCAAACCATTGTTGTATTTCAGGAATGATAAGATAGAAAACTAGTAAAATCGCTATTAGACAGGCAACAACTGGAATAATATAAATTTTGTACTTAAAGTACAAAACATGAAATGTTGTTTGGTTAATTGGCCGAATTTGAGTACTCATAAGGGTGTTGCAGAAACTGCTAATGAATATCTCCCATTTGCAACATCTACAGCAAGACTGCTGATTGTTATTTTTTTAAATAAGGATTTTTTATCTACCTGACTTTTGAGAAAATCCAAAAAGGAATTTATAGAGAGAAGAGACGGTGATGTAACAATAAGGTTTACTCCTGTTTCGTCAATACCAAGTGTATCAACACTTACATCGCCGGGCGTATTTAATGCAATTGCTGTAAGTGTTTTGTCAAGCGACGTACTGTGCTGAAAAAGCGTAGTAATATTTTGCAATCTGTTCCGAAGAAGTAAGAGTTTTGCAATTTTTTCTTTTTGACTGAGTAGTTGTTGTGTTGTCGCTTGTTGTTGTGCTTCAAGTTTGGGCAAAGGAGAATAAAAATTAAGGAAAAATAATCCAACCGCACCTATAGCAACGATACCTAAACTACTATAAGCGATACGATTAAAAATCCTAACAATCCTTGCCTGTCTTTCAAGTGCAGCATGTTTGCTACTGATGAGATTAATCCCGTTATTCATATTCACGCATTGCCTGTCCTACCGCAAGGGCATATTCAGGTGCGTCAGCAGCAATTTCATCTGGAACCTCTTGCGAACCTAAAATTTTCCATGGATTTGCAGTAACTGTTGCTATACCGACAGTACTTGTGAAAAAAGGAATGAGTCCTGGAAGCTTGGCTGTTCCTCCAGATAAAATAATTTGCTGTATTGGTTCGGTAGGAAATTTTTCTGTGTAAAATGCTAGTGCTTTTTTCACTTCAGTAATAATAGCAGCTAGTACTGGTGCCGTTGCTCTTCCAATTTTCCCTCCAAAATCTCCCTGCGTGAGACCGTAGGTTTTTTTATATTCTTCTGCTTGCTGAAAAGAAAAACCAAAATCTGCAGCAATAGACCTAGTAAGAGCAATCCCTCCTGTTGATGCAGAATAGACAAATGTAAGTAAATTATTCCTGACAATCGCAAGAGATGTACCCATTGCGCCAATATTGACGATAAGAACAGGTGGAGTGTTCTCTGCAGTAACGGTTGAGCGAACAATTGATAATATTTCTGTCTCAAGTGTAGCAATAGCAATACCTGCAAGGGAAAAAACACGTTCATATTTATCAATGAGCATGGTTGGCGCACCAACAAGTAATACACTCATTTTTGTTTCTGGGTCTGTAGTGGTTGGGCGATGCAACACTTTGTAATCAAGCGTTATGGAGTTAAGCGGAACAGGAATATATTGTTCTGCTTCCCAGTATATTGCAGAAGAAAGTTCTTTATCTGATAGGGCAGGCATTTCAATAATACGAGTAAATACCTGACTTTCCGGAAGCGATAGATTTACCAAACGACTTTCAATATGTGCTTCTTCAAGAATTTTTGTAATCTTTTGCGCGACTTCTTCTTGATCAAGAGGAGACTCAGACAACATGCCTCTGGCTGGTGTTGGCATAGTATATACCGAGTTAAGAGTATATCCTTGACTCGCTTTATCAAGCCATACAGCTTTCATAGTGGTCGTCCCAATGTCCAGGCCGAATACTTTATTTCTCATTCTCTTACAAATAATGCGTGGTAATATTCCGAAGGAAGTGCATCCCACGCTTGAAAGTAGGATACTTGGCGCTTTACCTCAGAAGAAGCTCCCGATACGCCAGTTGCTGTAATAAGCTGCCCTTGTGCAGGAAGGGCAGCATCTGTAGCAATACCCATAACAGCGCTTGCATACAATGGAATAACTCGAGCAATAAGTCCTCGTGTAATACCAATTGTTACTTTGTATAAAAATGTTTTCCCACCTATTTGAGGGTTGACTGATGACGAAACTGCAGTAAAGTTATTTACCGCTTGTCGTCCGGTACTACACGGATCGTAAAGATAACGGGCAACTTGTGGATTTGTTCGGTTATTATAAATAACAATAATTTCAAGGGCTGCCATTGTGTTGATTTGAGGACTCGGATCGCAGGTATTTGCTGCTGGATCTCCCCAATAGACAGTCAGATGTCCTGTTGCTGCTCCTCCGGGCCATGGATTTTGATAGAGTTGCGTTGGATCTGTATTATAGGTAGTAAGCCAAATATCATACCCATCATCTTGAGCAATATACGCACCGTTATTAAGAAGCAATTGATATGATCCTCCACTTAGTGAAGAACTAACTGGAGTAAGTGTTGCGTTAGAAATTTTGGTACCTGTTCCTAAATCAAGGGTAATATTATTTATGTTTCCTGACTGATTTGCTTTTGATCCGTACAATTGCAGTAGCTGCTCAACTCCTGCTTCCGCAGCTGAGAATGCTCGCTGAGAATTAACTTCTTCGGTAGTAAGTCTAACATTTGTCAAACTTCGTGAAGCAATTGAAAGTCCAACGGTTAGAGCAACCACCATTACCAAAACAACAATTAAAAACGCTTGTCCACGTTGAAGTGACTTCCTGTAAGGAATATGCATACCTCTAGCGTAACAAGGAGGAATCACTCTGTCAACTCATCGTTGATAATTACGAAATACTATTGAGGTGGAAAAATTAATAGCAGAAGAAGAAGCAATTTGCTCGACAAATGCATTGCTTCCTAATTGAAGTAGTGAAAAAGAAATCCCAATAACCGGATACTGTCCAGAATCCGCCTGCGAGCAAGTAAATGAGCATGCATGTGTTTGTACCAAACTTGTATCAAGAAGTGATGTCGGCGCGGCTCCTCCTGTTTGAAGTGTAATTGTGTTAGCTGGAATTGGAGCAACTGGATTTGCACCAGTGCAGGCAATTGTAGAAATATTCCCAGTCCCATCCAAAACAGAAATCGATGTAGTTTGGGTGGGAGCATTTGGACTTCCACAGGGAAATGTTGGAGATTTTATCGCATATGCATTTCTAATAATTTTTGCTATCTGAGAAATTGTATAATCGCCATTTTGTTTGACTGTTGTTAAAATAGTAGATTTACTGGAAGTACGAAGAGTAGTGATAAGGGTTGCTGCAGCAATACCACCAATAATGCCAAATACCATCATAACCGCAAGAATTTCAATAAGCGTAAAGCCTGCACTATGTTGATAATTTTTTTTCATGGCGTTACAACATTATTAATTGGTGAAAGACACGTTGTCACAGATACAGTATGACAATACGACCCTTGTGGACATTGTCCATCTGCCCAGGAAACAGCAACAGTTACCTGACTTGGCCATTGAGAAGGGGGTGAAGCTTCAAACGTTGGATTAATGCATGAAGATGAACGTGTACGGTCAATGGTTACTCCCCGAACAAATGCATCGAGATTTTGTGCTGTGCAAGAAGGAGTTGTCAGTAACCCACAATCTCCTGGATATGTTGTAAGCTGTGTACACGCTTTTGCCATACAATAGTGTTCAACATTATCAGGAGTAGGTAAGTTACCTGGATTGGAAAGTGATAAAAATGCATCAAAATTATTTTCCCTCATCGACCTAACAAGCTCAATTCCTTGCTGAGCATATTCTGTTGCAAGATGTTGATTTTTTACAAATTGAGCGTTTGTGAGTGCTGAGATAACAACAAGTGTTGTTGAAACAATAATGACAGAAAGTGCTGCAAAAGCAATCAGAACTTCAATAAGCGATTGTCCATGTTGTTGTCTTAATATACTCATTGTATTGTACCAATCGAACTCACTGTTGTCGAAAGTCTTTCTCCTTTATTTGATTGTAAATAAAATTCTACTGTTCCTGAAGAAATAGAATTTCCCTGAGTTCCATAGGTAACATTTCCTGTTATTGGAGCAAATTGAAACATGCGTGCTGTTGTTTGGCGTGTAATGACGACACCACTTGGTAATGTTTTTCCATTAACAAATGTATTTGTTGCAGTACCATTTCCATTAATACAGGTTTGATATAATTCGTAATCATACGACCCACTGCATCCAGTATCAGGACAATAGGCAGCAGGAGATTCATTGAGAGGATTATTTGGATCGCCTGTGGTCCGGCAACAAACAACCACCAGGTATCCTCCAAATTGCTGAGACGAGGTACACGCATCATTATACTGAGAAAGCGTATTTGTCCTGGCAACATTGAGCATTGTATGAAAATCTGCATTTGCATTTTTTAACAATTGTCGCTGAGAAAATATTACAAAACTTGCCAAACCTCCTACAGATAACAACGCAATAATGGAGAAAACAATAACCAGTTCTATAAGCGTAAAACCTTTTTGGTACATACTGTTATGGATTACGGACAACGTAATATGTCGAGGATGAACATCCGCCAACTCCATTACTTGGAGATGCTGTTGTCCCTTGAGTATCACCTACATTTTCAAGACATGCTGCAAGAACGTAACTGGTAGCACTGCCTGAATAGTAGTAACTTCCACTATTGTAGTAAGACTGTCCGCTCTCCTGGAATGGATCGCAGGGTATTTTTTGCATATACACCAAGCATCCACTTGTCCCAAGAGTACAACCTGGAGGATATACGAGCGGATTAATACATGAAGGAATTGATGTTGGATATTGACTGTTGTCTGCGCGATACTGCTCAAGCGCTGCTTGAATTTGGGAAATGTCTGATTTTCTCCTTCCGTCTCTTGCGCGCTGGCGAATTCCAATAAAATTACTCATAAGAAGGGTTGCTAAAATTCCAATGATTGCAATAACAATAAGAAGCTCTATTAAGGTAAATCCTTTCTTGAATCGTGAATCGTGAATCGTAAATCTTAAATCGTAAATCTTAAATCGTAAATCTTTCATCATATCATGGATTTGTATTTGGGCTTGATACACCATAATTACATGCTGAACCTCCACAATGGGCCCCCTGAGGATCATTTTGACATATTCCACCCGAACATGCATCTGGATCTTTTGTTCCTCTGTCAAGAGATGCATAAACATAATACATTTGATTATTTTGTGCGGTAACGTAAAGATATGTTTTTGATGGATACGATGGGTCTTTTGGTATTACTTCCATATACTTTTGCCACACCGGAGTACTTGTTCCCCAAGCAATCGGAGTGCCTGGCGGATAATTAGTACTCGTATCTATAATTTCAAATGAATTTACACCATTATTAAATCCTGTTGAAGGAGGGTATTGCTCATGATCTTGGTAATATTGCTCAAGTGCTTTCTGAATTTGTGCAAGATCCGATTTGCGCCGAGCGTCTCGGCTTTTTTCAAACTGAGTGAAAGGATCAAGAGTAACAATAATAAATACAGCAAGTACTGCTAAAATTGCAATAGAGATAACAAGTTCAATCAGCGTAAAACCAATCTGTTTGTTCATATGTTATTGACTACAATAATCTAAGCAACACGCATTCCCGACACATCCAGGTGCCCCACAATACTGCCCCAGTCCATTGCCATTGCTATCTGTTCCGACAACATTACATATCCCATTAGGATACTGGGGTGTTTTACTATTGCATGAATATATTTTTTGGCAACCGGGAACCGGCGTAAGAAGTATTACTCCTGTTCCCACATTAATATTACCACACTGAACAGTTCCCGAGGTAACGCAGTAGTTATATCCATTTGTTTTATAAAAATCTGGCAAACATCCACCCGGTGTACTTTTGTCTAGTACCTCAAGCGAGCAGAGTGTTTCTGGGGAGTTAGATTGCGTTGACACATTTGTTGCACGTAAATCTCCAAATAACACATTATATTGTGGACACGTTGAAGATGTATCAGTTGCATAGACATAGCATTTTGACGAATCGATACCACATTGTGGATCTTGAGGAACTTTTTTCATATAGATAATGTTTGGTTTGTTGACATTAATAAATGCTGCTCCAAAGGGAAGAGATGTTGGATAACATCCTGTATCATTGTAATATGCATCAAGGGCAATTTTTATTTGATGCAAATCTGATTCTCTTTTTGCATCGTTAGACTTAGTAAATTGTTCAAGAGGATTAAGAAGACCAAATACTCCAAGCATAAGAATTGCAATGATAGCAATAACAATAAGGAGTTCAATAAGCGTAAACCCCAAATTTAGAGGAGTGTCAGTATTTTTTGCCATAACATTGGCTCCCAAAACCAGCTTATGGTTGCGCCAATGATTAAGAATGGACCAAATGGAATGGTACTTCCGAAGAACTGTTTTTTTCCCCATAGTATCAGTATGAGTGCAGCAATTGCTCCTGTCAAGAAAGCGATGTAGATAGCAAGAAATGTCCCAGGCCAACCAAGAAGTATTCCAAGAAAAAGTGCCAACTTAACATCCCCAAACCCCATACCTTTTCCCTTTGTTACGAGAAACAGTGCAAGAAAAAAAGCACAGGCAACAAATCCAGAAATAATGTGAAGCAAAAATTGAGAAGGATTCTGAAAAAGTAAGTAGAGAACTGTTATCCCTATTATTGGAAAAAGGACAATATCTGGAATAATCCCAGACCATAAATCTGTATAAAAAATAACAATAAAGGAACAAAAAATAAGGAGAGAAAAAATAACAGAGAGAAAAAGTGTTACTGTGCTTTCATTAGCTAGTTGAGCGCTAAGCGGGGAGAGCAGTATAACAAACAACACACCAGTAGTCAGTTCAACAAGAGGATACTTGAGTCCAATCATTTTTTTGCAGTACCGACATTTACCCTCAAGAAAAATAAAGGAAAGAAGAGGAATAAGATCGTACCAGTACAATGTATGCTTACAAAATTCACAATGAGATCTTCCTGTCAAAAATGTTTCTTCACGGGGAACTCTATCGATAACAACATTGAGGAATGATCCAATTGATATGCCAAGAAAAAATGAAATTGTTGAATATGCTATGTTCACGAGGATTATCTGGTACACCAGAAGCAGGTAGCGTCCGATCCTCCTTGAGACGCGCAGTTGGGTCTTGCTGTGCCATTTTGATTATATTTTGTATTTGCGTCTTTTTGTTGCGATTTAGAAGATGGTTGAAAACATCCAATTACTTGATCTGCCCCATTGGCATTATTGTAGCTAATACTAATCTTTGAAAGATCGCCTGTGTCGAGAGAAAATGCTGACTTTAATTCATTGTCTCCTTGTAAGGCAGTAACACAATCACTCACTCCACTTGCTCCAGACAAAACCATAGGATTAAGTACTGGAGCAGTTTGACTATTACAAGCTCCTCCATTATTTGCAGCTGAATCCCATGGATAGGCATTGTGTGTTTCGTAGTAGCGAACTGTCGCATTTAAGAACTCAACAAGTACATTTTTCACATTTGCATCTTGTGCTTTTTTAAGCTGTTCGAAAGGATCAATGGTTGCGACAAGAGATGCAGCCAAAATACCTAAAATACCAATAACCACAAGAAGTTCAATAAGGGTAAAGCCTTTAGAGGAAGAAGAATTTTTTTTGAATAGGGCAGACAATTGCTTCATTTTCTTACTATAATTTAACTTAAACATACTTTTGATTTCGCTGTCAAGAGGGGAATTGGTAGCCTAATTAAATAACCAAATAACTAATAACGAATAATAAATAACTGTTAATAAATTATTTATTGAATCGAGGATGTCAGATTATAAATTGGTGTAATAATAGAAATAATAAGAAATGCAACAGCAACACCAAGTACAACCATAATAAATGGTTCAAGCGCTGTGGTTAATCCTTTTACTTTTCCTTCGACTTCACGTTCAAAATATTCAGAAACTTTGAGTAGCGACTCATCAAGCTTACCTGTTTGTTCTCCAATTTTTACCATTTGAACCAAAATGGGCGGGAAAATAATATACGTAGATAATGCGTCACCAACACTGATTCCTTTTTCAACACGCTTGGCTATGTCAACGATTGCATTTCTATAGACAAAATTTCCTGCGACATCGGCTGATTCATTTAATGATTGCACAACAAGGGTCCCTGCACCAACTAAAAGACCAAGCGTACGAGCAAATTCAGTAAGAATAGAAAGTTGTGAAATGTTGCCAAAAATTGGAATTCGCAAAAATAACTCATCGCGTAATAATTTTCCTGATTCTGTTGCTGTCCACCGTTTATATGCAAATATAAGGAGAACTATCCCTCCAATAACAAACGGCCAATAATTGATAGTCAAATTCGAAATACCAACAACAACTCGTGTAGTAAAAGGCAATTGAATATTTAAATTTTCATACAGACTTGTTAGCTGCGGAACAACGAAAATCATCATAATAGACATAACAACTATCATTAAAATAACAATAATCACAGGATACATAAGTGCCGATCGGACAGTCGCGCGCAGTTTCTGACTTTTTTCCAAATTATCTGCAAGCCGCTCTAAAATTTTATCCAAAAAACCAGATGATTCTCCTGCACGAATAAGCGCAACGTAAATTGGAGAAAATATATTAGGATATTTACCAATTGCTAATGCTAAAGTTTTCCCTTCTTGGATATCTGTAATAATTCCTTGCACGGTCTCTTTCATATTTGGGTTTTGTGTTTGCTCTTTGAGAATATTAAGTGCCTGCATGAGTGTTAGACCAGATGTAAGAATTGATGCAAGTTGTCTGGTAAAAAGCACTAAATCATTTCCATTTTGTCTTTTAAAAAAAGAAAGGAAAGGTAAAATAGCATCTTCTTGTTTTTGTTTGACAGCAATAGGAATAAGGTCTTTTGTACGAAGGAAATATACGGCTTCTGCTATGTCTTTTGCCTCTATTTCTCCTTCTTGCGTTTTTCCGTCTCTGGTTGTTGCATGATAGGTTAGCTTCATATTGTCACATTACATCAGGAGTCTCATAAATTCATCTGGATGAAGTGCGTAACTTCGTGCCATTTCCAGGGTAACTGTTCCAGAAAGTACCAGCTGAGATAACGAAGATTCCATGGTAATCATCCCAACGTCCTGGGATGTTTGAATAACTGAATCAATAAGATGCGTTTTCCCATCACGAATATTACTTGAGGTTGCTGGAGTACCAATAAGTACCTCAAGTGCTGGGATTCTTCCTCCTCCAATCTGAGGAATAAGTCTTTGAGAAACAATACCTTTCAATACAAAAGCCAACTGAATTCGAATTTGTGATTGTTGATGCTCGGGAAAAGAATCAATAATACGATCAATACTTTGTGCTGCAGAATTTGTATGTAAGGTGGAGAACACCAAGTGGCCTGTTTCAGCAATTGTCATAGCAGATGCCATTGTTTCAGCGTCACGCATTTCTCCAACAAGAACAACATCTGGATCTTCACGAAGCGCAGAACGAAGTGCCAAAGACCAGGAATGTGTATCAATTTTCATTTCCCGTTGAGAGATAATACTTTTTCCTTTGGGATACACGTATTCTATTGGATCCTCAATTGTTAAAATATGCGCTGCTCGTTCCATATTAACTTCATTGACCATTGCTGCAAGTGTCGTCGATTTTCCTTGTCCTGTTGGACCACACACAAGCACTAATCCTTGTCGTAGCGCAGTAAAACTGTGCAGAATTTTGGGCATATGCAATTGCTCTATACTTCGAATTGAACGTGGTAGATACCGAAACGCTGCAGAGAGCGATCCTTTTTGGTAATACGCATTCACACGAAAACGTCCTAGTTCACCTGATGTTCCACCTCCATAGGCAATAGAAAAATCCAACTCTTTATTTGCAAGAAGCACATCTTTTTGTTCGGGAGTTGTGATTGAAAATACCATCTTATCAATATCATCTCCTGTTAGAAGTTGCATGTTGGTTAAAAACATCAACTCACCATCAATACGAAGTGCCGGAGGAATATCAGGCAACAAATGCAAATCTGATGCATTATTTGTTACTGTTAACTCTAGTAGTTGTTTTATATCCATAGTTATTTTTTAATTGGTTATTTAGTTAACTGGTTAGTTAGTAAAAAGTTATTCTATATCTATGAACTATTAACTATGAACCAATTAACTACCTAACCCTAAACCCCATCACTCTTGTGCCACTCTAATGACTTCTTCTATTGTTGTTACCCCTTGCAACACTTTTAAATATCCATCTTGCTTCATGGTTATCATTCCTTCCTGTGTTGCTTGTTTTTCTATCGTATCACTATCAGGATGTTGCAAAACAAGCTGTCCAATTTTTTCAGTAACAGGTAATACTTCAAAAATACCCATTCTTCCTAAATATCCCGAATCACCACACTCACTGCATCCTTGTCCTTTATAGAGAGTAATTGGTTGTTGTGTCGTGGGGAAAAGCGATCCTAAAATTGCTTTCATTTCATCAATAATTTGTTGCGGAGGAGCATAAGGAGCTTTACAATGCTCGCAAATTTTTCTTACGATACGTTGTCCAACAAGAGCATTAATGGTCGATGCCAAAAGAAAACTTTCTGCTCCTAAATCAATAAGACGAGGAAGTGCCCCAGCTGCACTGGAAGTATGAAGCGTAGAGAACACCAAATGTCCGGTAAGGGACGCTTGTATTGCGAGTTCGGTTGTTTCTTTATCACGAATTTCTCCAACAAGAATAATATTTGGATCTTGACGCAAAAAAGCCCGAAGACCTGAGGCAAATGTTAATCCAACAGCAGGATTAATCTGTACTTGATTAACACCAGGAAGCTCATATTCAACCGGATCCTCAAGCGACATAATGTTAACTCGGGTTGTATTAAGTTTGGACAAAACAGCATACAACGATGTAGTTTTTCCAGATCCAGTCGGTCCACAAACAATAATAATGCCATGTGGTCTAAGCATTGCATTTTCTAGATTTTTCAGAGCTACTCCTGCAAGACCAAGTTCCACCAAGGAAGGAATACCCCCAGATTTTCGAAGTAAACGCATAACAATTTTCTCCCCATGCACTGTCGGCAGTACAGAAATACGAAGATCTACTTCTTTTTCATCAATTTTAAAATTAAACCGTCCATCTTGGGGGCTGCGGTGTTCGTCAATTTTCATTTCAGACAAAATCTTAATACGAGAAATAACAGCTTCCTGAACACTTTTGGGAAGTGTCAGTCGATCATATAAAATGCCATCAATTCTGTAACGGACTCTTACTCGATCTTCCATTGGTTCAATGTGGATATCTGAAGCACGAGAGGTAACAGCATATTCAAGAATGGTTGAGACAATTTTTGCAATTGGAGCTTCCTTAATGATTTCTCCAATCTTTTTGCTATCAATTGTTTTAATCGTACTTGAAAGCTCTTCTGTTTCTTTCACAGCCTTTCCAACTTCTCCAACCAATTCTTGTCGATATTGTGTTGCAATTGCTTTTGCAATATCACTTGCTGTTGCAGCATATGCTTTTATTACAAATCCAGTTTTTTGCTGAACAAATTGAATTGCTTCAAGGTCGGCAGGATTACTCATTGCGATAGAAAGTGTTCTGGTTTTATCTTCGTAGTTAAACGGAATCAATTTAAATCTATCGACAACAGCTTGAGGAACAAAATTTAGTGCTTCCGGAGAAAATGCGGTAGTTGCAAGGGTAACAAATGGAATGCCAAGCATTTTTGCGCGAGCTTTTGTCAGCTGTTCTTCTGTAACAAATTTTAATTCCTGAAGAAGAGTTTCCGCTGATTTTCCCGTTGATGCACTTTGGGCTTTTATTGTCATCACTTGATCCGAAGTTAGTGTTCCATCGGATGCTAAAATATCCAAAACTCCTTGCATTGGACCAAGGGACTCATCTGTACTTACCGAAGCTGGAGGAGTAGGATCTGGAACATTTGATACAGAACCATCCGGCATTTGGGCTACCGGTTGATTAGGTTGACTTTGAACTAGAACAGGATCAGATGAAGCGGGCATTAGTTTTATCGTACAAAAAGTTAGAGTATAATACAAGATAGCGGATAGGGAGTTAAAACATCGTCATTCCGAGGGTAGTCGAGGAATCTTCCTAACAAGAGTTTAACGTTGCACTTGTGATAGATCCCTCCACTCCCGAGCTGAGCTTGGGTTCGGTCGGGATGACAAGATTATCTTTACGCTTGCCACCTAACGCACAACTATTATATGATCTCTTTACTCATCATCTCTTCTGACAAAAATCAGCGTGAGGAATACGCATACAATATTTGTAAAGAACACACCATAAGCCCATTTGACATTACAACAGTACAACCGGAGAATTCCTTTGGGATCGAAGACGTGAGACAATTACAGAAAAAAGTCTATTTATCTCCATTAAAAGGTAAAGAAAAAGCGTGCATCATTTTGGATGCACAGGTAGCAACTATAGAAGCACAAAATGCATTGCTCAAACTTCTTGAAGAACCACCCTTACACACCTATCTAATACTTACTGCTTCTGCAATCAATCCATTTTTACCAACCATTCTCTCTCGTTGTAAAGTTATTACACTTGATACTACAATACAAAAAACAGATGGTAATTTCTCTAAAGAGAAAGAACAAATCTCTCACCTATTAACAGCATCCATTTCGCAGAAATTATATTTCGCGCAAGAACTTGCAAAAGAAAAGGAAACAGCCCTATCAAAGCTTGAAAAACTGCTGTATGCAGCACGAGAGCTTATGCTTGAAAATCCAACAGATACGACAACGACTCAATTCGCATTTGCCCTTTCCCAAACTTTCAACAAAGCACAGAATACAAATATTAACCTACGATTCTTGCTAGAAGAAACTTTTTTGGAACTTATCTAAATTATTGGGAAGCTCTTCTGGACGGAAAACTTCCAGGCGGTGACCCTTGCCTAAATTTTTCTCTAATTGCACGTTCACGATCTGGGCCAATCTGTCTAATATGTTGTAGCAAGTTATATTTTAATAAAAATTCTAACTCTGTCCGTGTGCTAATACGCGCATCCAGCAATATGCGCCTCGATGGAAACCCATCTATTTCATGCTTCGTTTCTTTATACCATTGATGTAGCCATATCCTATGTTCACGTGAAGCAGGGGGTGTTCTCTCTTCCGAGTCAACTCTCAGCTGAAGATCTTCAAATTGATTGTATTGCAGTCTTTCTGCGATAGCTCGTTCTTTTTCATCAGTAAATTTCTCCATCTGTTCTGGAGTAAAATATGGTAATCCGTTAAGTGTCTTATCCTCAGATGTTATAAATTCTGGTTTACCTTCACTATCCCAACGTTTATAAGTTGCTTGAAGCTCCTCAGCCATTTTATTAACTTCTGGATCAGATGATTCTTGATACCTTCTAATTAAGTCTCTAAATTCGCGCATAAAATGTAAGGTACTGTATAATATCTATATGAAATTTTTTGATAAGAACATGTTAAAAGATATACAACAAGGTTTTTATTCTGCTGCCTATTTTAATCGAACACAACAGATACTTTTAAAAGAACAAAACCTTACTCCCGTTACTATGCAGATATTTCAGAAACAGAACAATCAGATTGTTTGTGGTATCGATGAAATTATAGAGCTTTTTAGAGAATGCACTGGATTTTTTGAGAATGGAACCTTTGTAAAAAAATTTAATGAACTGAAAATTGAAACCTTGAAAGATGGAGAAGAAACAAACGAATGGGAAACAGTAATGCATATCACTGGTCCATATGCATATTTTGCACATCTTGAATCAGTATATTTAGGTATTCTTGCAAGACGAACAAAAGTTGCAACCAACACCAAACGTGTCGTTGCTGCAGCAAATGGAAAATCTGTTATTTTTTTTGCAGATAGATTTGATTATTTTCTCAATCAAGAAGGTGATGGATATGCTGCCAAACTTGGGGGAGTAAAAGGTGTTGCAACAGATGCCCAAGCATCTTGGTTTGGAGAAAAGGGGATTGGAACAATTCCCCACGCGCTTATTGCAATCAATAATGGAAATACCGTTGAGGCAGCAAAACAATTTGCAAAATACTATCCGGATGTTCCGCTGATTATCCTTGTAGATTTTGATAATGATTGTGTAAACACTTCTCTTGAAGTAGCAAAGGCGTTAGGGAATAAGCTTTGGGGAGTGAGACTAGATACGTCGGAAAAGCTGATTGATAAATCACTAGAAAATGTCATCCTGAACGCACGTGAAGCCTTGCCTGCCGGCAGGCAGGGATCTTCTCAGAAAGAAGGTTCTTCGCCAAAGGCTCAGAATGACAATGTTCATGGAGTCAATCCAACTCTTGTTAAAAATGTTCGAGAAGCATTAAATACTCATGGATTTAGCCATGTAAAGATAGTCGTTTCAGGTGGATTTAACGAAGAGAAAATTAAAAAATTCGAACAACAACAAACCCCTGTTGATATGTATGGCGTAGGCTCATCTCTTCTTCGCGGACATGCTGAATTTACAGCAGATATTGTAAGGGTTGGAAATCGAGAAATTGCAAAGGTGGGAAGAAAATTTACTCCGAGCAAAAAATTACAGGTTATTGACAGCAAGCAGATTTAACGCTAATCTT
>PPGL01000008.1 GCA_003173915.1 Candidatus Levyibacteriota bacterium
TAGTTCATAGTTCATAGTTCATAGTTCATAGTTCATAGTTCATAGTTTATAGTTATTGGTTAGTTTGTTATTTAGTTATTGGTTATTAATTATTAGTTATTCGCGTGGTATACTGGTAACTGCTACGCAAGCGTAAAAACTGTCATCCCGAGCGTAGTCGAGGGATCTCATACAAACTTGTTTCTGAACACTGCTGAGAGATTTCTCCACTCACTGCATTCGGTCGAAATGACACATGTTATTTATGAAAAAAGTTAAAGTAGGAGCTGCATTTTCTGACTCTATTTATTCGCAAAAGTCTTCATTTATCAAGCTAAAACATGGGTATGGGGGAAATGAACCAACTTTTAGAAACAAATTATTTATGCTTCTTATTCTTGTTGTTGGGGGTGTACTTTTACTGCGGTTGTTTGTATTACAAATTTTAGGTGGACAACAATATCGCTTACTGTCTGATTCTAATCGCACAAGAACAGAAATTATTCATGCTCCTCGAGGAATTATTTTCGACCGAAGTGGTACTCCTCTTGTCTACAACAAGCCAGGGTATAGAGAAGAAATAAACGGAAAAACAATTTTTTTAGATCAAAAATCTGCATTGCCACTTCTTGCTGCAGGCAATAAAAATTTAGAAATTGATAGTTTGCGTGAATATCCTCTTGGTCCGGCAGAAGCACATGTTGTTGGGTATATTGGGCAAATTTCTCAAGATGAATTAGCATCACCAGAATTTGACGCCTACAGGGTGGGAGATGTTATTGGAAAAATGGGTGAAGAACAATATTACGAATCAAAATTAAAAGGGATTGATGGCCGAAAGCTTGAAGAAGTTGATGCAACAGGAAAAGTTGTTAGACTTCTTGGTCAGACAGATCCTATCGCAGGACAAGATATTACGCTTACCATTGACAGTAAATTGCAAAAAGCAGCGTATGATGCCATAAGTCAAGTTGCAAAGGGGGCAGTGATTGTTTCTCGTCCAAATGGAGAAATTTTAGCGCTTGTTTCAAAGCCTTCATTTGATCCAAATTTATTTACCATGGGCAAACAGTACAAGTCTTGTCATCCTGAACAAAGTGAAGGATCTCCCAAAGATTCTGGACAAGCCAGAATGACGAGCCAAGAAGATTCTTCGGCTACACCTCAGAATGACAGCTCTTGTTCAAAATATCAAAGTGTAGAAGAAGTAATAGGCGATAGCGATGGGCAGCCGCTTCTTAATCGTGCTATTGGTGGAGTGTATCCGCCTGGATCAACCTTCAAACTTGTTGTTGCCGCAACAGGACTTGAAACTAAAAAAATTGATGATTCCTACACAGTTGAAGACACAGGAATTTTAAATCTTGGTACATTTTCGTTTTCTAATTGGTATTATTCGCAGTACGGTAAAACAGAGGGGCAAGTGAATGTTGTAACAGCAATTAAGCGCTCAAATGATATTTTTTTCTACAAACTTGCCGAGCTTTTGGGGGTGGATACTATTTCGGCAGAGGCGAGTAAATTTGGTGTTGGGTCGATACTTGGCATTGATTTAGAAGGGGAGCATAGTGGACTTTTGCCAACAAAAGAATGGAAGCAAAAAACGCTTGGTGAACAGTGGTATACAGGTGATGATTATCATTATGGTATTGGACAAGGATATCTTTTGACAACGCCACTGCAGGTAAATGCATGGACACAGGCAATTGCAAATGGCGGGACGTTGTATACACCGCATGTTCTTCTGACGCAGCATCCAAAAGTGATACAACAAAATTTATTAACATCGCAAAATTTTTCCTTAATTCGTGAGGGAATGATTGAGGCGTGTAATACTGGTGGAGTTGCATGGCCGTTGTTTAACTTTCGCGTAAAGCGTCAAGCGGGAAGCGTAAATATAGATGGGAAGGATTTCTATACGCCGACGGACGCAACAGATTCTGCAAAACCAGACACTTCAGAAATTGGAGTTACTCTTGCATGCAAAACTGGAACTGCACAGCATGGAGACGAAACAACACTTCCTCATGCATGGATTACGCTTTTTGCGCCGGCATATAATCCGCAAGTTGTTATAACTGTTTTGGCAGAATCAAGTGGAGAGGGGTCAAATATTGCAGCACCGGTTGCCAAACAAATTTTAGAAGCGTATTTTGAAAAGCAATAAGCAGTGTTTATCTTCCTGGAGCAGGTTGTGCAGCTGCGCGTTCTACAGCAGCGAACATATTAAGTGCATATCGTACTACTCCTGTAGTACTCCTTTGACGAAAAGGATTTTGATCAGAGTTCATAAATAGAATACTATTGGGTGACTCATCATGTAGAGTAGTTCCTAAAATTACTGTTGCATGTGGTTGCCCTCGTCCACGAAGAAAATGAGATGGTAATATACTTATAGATAGCCCTCTTCTGTTACCACTTTCGTCATTATTCACAATTGCTAGGTATTCCATCTTTCTTCCATTGACTTCTCTTTTGAGATTTCGGGAGGTGTGTCCACTATGGAGTCCATCGACTTCTAAAAGCTGGTGCTCTGCTGGATCTGCTTCAGCCTTGTCAAAACTTGTCATAAAAGGTTTTGCTAATTTTTCAATTACCAGTTCTGTTTGCTCTGCAGTTATTTGTTCGTTTCCTGTATACAATTCTTGAGGAATGCCAAGGCGCTTTGCGAGCGCTGATAATTCTTCATCTGAAAGGAGTGGTGTGCCGTCTGGCATTTGTTGGGGTTCGGCTGGTTTTGCAACACCTTGTGCTTCTTGACCGCTAGGTCCTTTTAAGCGTTCATCATCTGCCATATTAGGTGGAAGTATATGAGTCTTCGTATGAAATGTCAAGGACTTGGTTAATACGTTGTATAGGTAGGGGTTGGGGTGTAGTTCCACATTTGCTCTCGTTTTTGTTGCATCTTTTGTCGATATTCCTGTTGCTGCATCATCCTATCAAATCGTCCATTTCTCACAAGACTGCCAACAATTAAAAGCATCAGCCCAATAAAAAATAGCGCAATAACAAACGGAAGAGAAATAACGATTTTTAGCCACACTGGCCAATTTCGCATCCATGCCCACATAAAAATAAGACCTAAAGGGTAGACAAAGAGTAAAAGCAAAATCGTAATAACCATTTGTGTGTCATACGTTGGACCCATAGACGAGGTTATCTGAGGTTTTCTGACAGTTGCTTTTTTTGTTCTTTTCTTGGTTGGCATATATGTAGTTTGACAGGCGAAAAGAATATTTGTCAAGAGTATCTGTGGAAAATTTCTTACGAGAGTGTTTCTTTCATTTTCTTTTTACTTAGAGAAAAAAAGTATCTTCTTAATCTATGGCTGTAGAATACACGATTGATTCGCCATTACCAGTACAGTTGTTTACGCGGATGCAACGAAGTGTTAGTACTATGGTAGCTCAAAAAGAACGTCCTCACAAAGCTCCAGCTTCTCTTCCCTTTATTGAGTCAACAGGTTTTCCGCAACACGAGGATCGTATCCGAGTTGCTAATACACTGCTTGCAGGAACCTACGGCGTAACACTAATGTATGACGAGCTTTGCAGAAAAGCATTAAGAAAAACAAAGAAAAAATCGCCTTCTCAAGAAATATACCACCTTGTTCGTTTTCAGCAAGATATCGACGAGATTGTAGATTATTCAGGTAATATTACTCAACTTGCAATGGGATACGTTGGCGGACAAGAAACACAAGAATTAGAAAGTGCTGTGAGAAAAAAAACAAATGATGTTTTTACACAAACTTCTCAAGAGAAAGAACCACCAACACAAGAAAAAAAAATTGATGGGCAGCTTGGTATGGAGCGAGCTCTTTTATCCGAAGCACTAGGTGTACAAATTCAAGTTCATGATATTCGAAATGCGCTTACGATTTTTAAAATGCTTGCACAACAGCGAGGGAGGCGAAACATACTCCTTATTGGTGAAGATTTGCAGGCACTTATTGCGCCTCACAAACATGTCGGCGAGAAAGCTCGGGAAAAATTACTGGATCCTGTACAAACATATCCGCAGGGAGCCTATTCCATTCAAAAACTTCTAAAAAAGTTTGCTACGCAAGAAGAATTTGAGCAAAAAGCAAAGGGATGGAATATTACATTTGCCGATACGCTGCCTTCAGATTTACCAGCAGTTAGGTTTAACGAACAGGTGCTTTATTCAATTTTTGAAAATGTATTATTAAATGCGCAAAAAGCGCGAGCACTCCTTGAAGAAGAATTTAATGCCATGATGTTGGCGTATGTATTTACAAATCTTAGTCGCCGTTTGCAAACTCGTGGTGGTGTGCATATGCAGGGAGTATACGAGCGTCTTACAGAAGCTCCAGAAATTATGATTGATTTTGCACAGGTGCAAATGAGAAGAAAACGGTACTTAGAAATTATTTTTAGAGACAATGGGATTGGAAATGATCATAATGATACAAGAAAAACATGGAAAAAAAGATTTTCCATGGGCAATTCAGATTGGTCTTCAAGTAGAAACGTGTCGGGTACTGGTATTGTCATGGCAGCACATAGACAAAGAATTCGAGAGCTTTTTCCTCATACACATGCGGATATGTACTTACGGCAGCGAAGCGATGGGAAAAAAGGAGCTGAGATGGTGCTTCGTTTGCCTGAAAACACACGATAATAGTCCTTTACTCATACGAATTAATTTTCTACCATTAGGACAGTGGAAGAAAAAATATATTACTTAGGGTTTTCATTATTTCCTGGAATTGGATCAAAAAGATTTCTTACACTCCTGGCTACGTTTAAGTCGGTAAAAAAAGCATGGGAAGCAGATGAAAACGCACTTACAGAGGTTTTGGGAGAGGCATTAGCCAAAAAGTTTGTTTCTTTTAGAAAAACATTTTCTTTTGACCAAGAACTTTCAAAGCTATCAACACTTGGTATTTCCTTCCTTATTCCAAGTGATAGAGCTTATCCTAGTCTTCTTAAACAACTTCCAACACATCCATATGTTTTGTATATAAAAGGAAATGCCGATGTTTTTAATTTTCCAAAAACAATTGGTGTTGTTGGAACACGAAAAATTAGTAGTTATGGAATCCAAGTAACTCAATCATTCACAGAAGAATTAGTACATGTTGGATTTGTTATTATTTCTGGTCTTGCACTTGGTGTGGATGCACTCGCACATGAGACGACAATAGAAAGTAAGGGACAAACAATTGCTGTTTTGGGATGTGGAGTGGATTGTTGTTCTCCACGGGAAAATCAAAAAATTTATGATGCTATTTTATCCTCCGGTGGGGCGATTGTCTCTACATTTAGACCAGGAGAACAAGCAAATCGTGGAACCTTTCCTGCTCGCAATGCAATCATTGCAGGGCTTTCTCTTGGAGTGTTGGTAACAGAAGGTGCTGCAGATAGTGGAGCACTCATTACTGCAGACTATGCGAAAAAGTTTGAAAGACCAATATTTGCAGTACCTGGACCAATTACCTCAGGTCTTTCTCAAGGACCAAATTTATTATTACAACAAGGAGCAATTCCGGTGACAAATGGGATGGATATATTACGTGTCATCCCGAACTCGCCCTGCCTGCCGGCAGGCAGGTTTCGGGATCTCCCAAACAATAAGAAGATGCTGAAACCCTTTCGGCAAGCTCAGGATAAGCAAGTTCAGCATGACAGGAGAGGAGGGAACCCTGAGGAGCAAAAAATACTTGATATGATACAATTATCTCCCTTGCATTTTGATGAAATTGTTCGGACAATAGGAAAATCAGCTCAAGAAGTAGGTTCAGTGTTAAGTGTTATGGAGCTGAAGGGAATGATTAGAAATGATGCAGGATTCTATAGCTTGCTAATCTAGAATTTAAAATTAAAAATTCAGAATTAAAGTTAAAAAAATTTTGCATTCTGAAATCTGAATGATACATTTATATGAAATTAGTTATCGTTGAATCACCGACAAAAGCTAAGACAATTAGCAGATTTTTAGGGGATGGTTTTGTCATTAAAGCATCTTTTGGGCATGTTATGGATTTGCCAAAAAGCAAACTTGGGGTCGCTATTGATGATGGTTTTGCTCCGCAATACGAAATTTCAGAAGATAAGAAAAAAACAATTGCAGAGCTCAAAAAATTCGCAAAAGATGCCGAAGAAGTTATTCTTGCAACAGACCCTGATCGTGAAGGAGAAGCAATCTCTTCGCACATTCAAGAAGTACTGGAAGAAAGTCAAAATGCAAAGGACAAAAATCAAAAATTTTCAAGAATTGTCTTTCATGAAATCACCAAGAGCGCTATCGAAGATGCACTAGAACATCCAGGGGAAGTAAATGCTCATTTAGTTGATGCCCAAACAGCCCGAAGAGTTTTGGATCGTTTGGTAGGATACAAAATTTCACCTGTTTTATGGCAAAAAGTAAGAAGAGGTCTTTCAGCAGGTCGTGTACAATCTGTTGCGTTGCGGCTGATTGTCGAGCGCGAGCGAGAAATAGAAAAGTTTGAAAAAGAGCAATACTGGACAATAAAGGTACAGCTTAAAAGTCAAAATACAAAAGATA
>PPGL01000087.1 GCA_003173915.1 Candidatus Levyibacteriota bacterium
CGGGTCCGTAGCTCAGCGGTAGAGCAGGAGCCTTTTAAGCTCTTGGTCCCGGGTTCGAATCCCGGCGGGCTCACCCACGAATAAAGTCTATACTTGTCAGCTTTTTTTTGTGGTTTGCAGGGAATGGTAATTAGCTCATTACTTTAAGATTGCACTTTTTGTTTTTCCTGCTAAAATCACTTTTATGATTAAGCGAAGAGTAGAAAGATTGTTTGGAACTCCTTCTTCAAAAGCACTTGAAATAAAACCACCTCTTACGGAACAAGAACGTCTGAAAGCTCAAATGGAGCAATTGCGTTCTCGGTTGGCACAAGTTGCACAATTAATAAGTCACCCTGCTTTCGATAGATTTAAAACGTCAAACGACTGGGGAAAAGGAGAAAGTTATCATTGGGGTATTAGCTTAAGACCAGTGGGAAATGAAATGGAGTGTGCAACGAAAGATTTTCTTGGTTTCAATCAGCATTATCTAACGATAACCAATGGTCTCCATGGCGCTTCTCTTTCTTTATCTATGGATCATCACAAAACAGGCATGGATTATATAGAAAGCTCCCCATTAAAAGACCCTATAACAGGAGAAACAATATCAGATATAAGATTAGATTTTGATACTCAGGTATCTGATGTACATTGGTTAATTAGAGCTCTATTTGGAGGACCCGAATTTACTTATCAACAAATTACTCTGGAAGAAAAAACGCGCGCATTAGACAATTCTTTCCCTTCCCACTATTCATTTCTTGGAATTGACCCAATTTCTACGCGCCATTATATGCGTGAATTTTCTGCAAGACCGAACAAAAAAAGGCAAGTAACATTTGAAACACGAACAAATAGGCGGATAACAAATGAGCCAAGTCCGCATCTTGAACGCTACGGATTCCCTGATGATCAATATTTCCCTCTTGAGGTACAGGAATGTGTACCACGGGTAGATGCACTTATTGGGTTTATTATGCCTGCGTTAATCAGGGAAATTCAAAATTACGGACCAACAACACTTCCACAATCATCTTTCAGAATTCGTAGAATAGGAAACTAACCTACTTATTTACACATTTAAAATACTTTTAATTGAAGTTTCTTGACCTGTAAAATATATCAATAAGACTATTGAACCAACTCAACAGCGGTTCGATAGAAAGTGCGGCTGGGTCACAATCCTCTTTTGAGGCGTCGTTTAGCCTGAAAATACTTGCTAATTTAGGTTTTCCATCGGATAAGTCTTCATAAGTTGGCTTCTCCATAAAGATAAGACTGAACAAAGATGTACTTTGGGCTGGATTATCAGTCTGAAGTATCAAACTGTCGTGAATATAACTTTTTTAGATTTAAACATTTAACAAACTCTCAATTGCAATATTTATGTCTCATAGTTTGACAGCCTTTCCAGATTCTGCTATACTTTTTCTTATGGCTAGACAGCATCTATTAGAATCAAGCCCAAAAATGTTTCAAGAACAAAGGGCGCACCACATGGTCTATCGTATTGGTGACCCTGACTTTGCTGTACTTAATCCTATGCAAGATAATGGTTATCCTGGAGAAGCTGCACTGGCAGCATCTTTTGCACAAATGCAAACAAATGAAACAAGTATTCCTCATGCAGTAAGAGTCTTAAAGGATGGAGAAGAGTTTAGTATGAGAGTTGCATCAGGAGAAGTGCGAAGATGTAGACATCGTGACAATGATAACGTTCATAAAATTAGAATTTTAAAAAAATAAATTTATATCACTAGTGCATAGTGTGCTAAAATCTAATACAAAAGTAGAGATCCTCATTAATAAGTTAAAAGGAAGAGGAGTGGGTATATTTAAGTAAGTCAGCAGAGAATAATATCAGAACTAAGCTAACTCAAGCTGAAGTTGCTCGAAAAACAAATATTTATTCAACTACTATGCACGAATACAGCAAAGAGAAGCAGATCTTTCGTTTGAAGACTTTCAATAGGTTTGTAGTAGATTCTTCTGACTTTATGCCTCTTTTTTCTCAGCAGCATCAGAATTAGTGGTACTTTTGTCTCTCATCGCGAGCTTTAAACTAACAATAGTTCTATCAAATGCTCGTGCTAACATACCAATCTCATCGGTTTTTTTAAGGACAGTATTATCAATTGATGCGTCAAGTTTTCCACGAGAAATGTCTTCTATTACTCTTGTTAAACTTCTAATTGGTACCGTAACACTTAATAGTATATAGATAGAATTGATCAGTATGATAATAGTAAGAAATATTGTGAGAATCATCACTACTGTTTTCGTTGTTGCTTGTTGATCGATTAAATTTTGGCTTGCGATATCTTGTAGTTTGAAGCTATCTTCAATACCTGTTTGTATCTGTACTCTAAGTTTCTCAGAATAGGTTTCCAATAAATTCCCACTTTGTGTTCCTGCCAATGATTCACCATTGTTTAATTGAGTCAAACTATCTTGCAGATTAGCCAAATCTTGTTGTATGTTTGCGACAGTCGCTTTTTCTTCTCTTGTAGTAAGCTTTATAGAGGAGAGATCGTCGCTTGTCTGTTGAAATGTTTTTTGCCATTGTGTAACTGCAGCAAGGTTATAGTTGCTTGTTAGTATATCGTTTGCAACATCAAGGTTGAGAAATCCTGAAATAACTTTGTTAACACCATTTGGTATATTTGCTTCATTACTTACTAAGTTCTCTGCATATAAAATAAAGCCTCCTAAAATACACGATAATATAACAAGAATTATTGAGCTAATAATTAATTTAAGCCGTAATGACATAGTTATTTTTTAGTTCCAAATACTTGTGTTGTTCTAGAAACAAATTCTTCTTTTCGTCGCTCTGAAAGGATTCCTTGGTTTCCTAATTCTTTTATAAGTTTCTGTATATTTTCTAGAGATAGTCCTTTATGCTTTTCTTCTTGAAACATTTTCTCTCCAATTGGTCCTAACTGTTCAAGGAAAAGACCATGTAATTGTTCTTCTATTGACTCAGATACTTTGCGCGTTGCTCCTGATAATAGTCCTTCAAATCCACTAAACTCACCTGTAATCTCAACACCGTTGTCAGTAAAAACCAATTCTCTCATTTTCCGATCATGAGAGGACCCGCGCATTTTGAGCACTAATATAGCATGACGTAATTCAGATTGAATTTCAATATATCGAAGCATAATAATATGATCGATTACTGTTGAAAGATGAGCGTCAGAAATTTCTGTTGCGCCAATAAATGTTGCTGTGGCATTAGTAAATATTGTTGTTACCATTTTTTCTTTTAAATACTCGTTAATTCTTGACAAAAAATTATGGAGGATTTCTGGAGAAAATGCATTCCCAAGAGCAGACAATGAATCAATTATTAATCTTTTTGGCATGTGTGATTCTACTTCTTTTTGAATTGATGCCATATGCTCTTCGATAAACATTTCTTCTGGTTCACAAGAAACAATATGAAGAAGACCTTGATTTAAATATGTTTCAAAATTCCATCCAAAGGATTTTGCATTGCGTAACAACTGATCTTTAGATTCTTCGAAGGAAATGTATAGACATTTTTCATTTTTCTGCAAACCTTCTCGAATAAATTGCCCTGAAACGAGTGTTTTTCCAGTACCCGAAGATCCCGATATGAGAATTGATGAACCTTCTATATATCCGCCTTTTATCATGTTATCAAGGCCCGATATACCACTGGAAAGGCGATTTTCTGAAACCTTATAAGCAAGTTGACTTTTTAATCTTGGGAAAAGCAAAATACCATCCTTGGTTATACGATACGTTGTAGGTTGTGAATCGTAATCTATTCCTCGCATCTTCACAATTTGCAAAAATCTCACAATATTATCTCGATACAATTTGCGACTCACTTTGATGATACCGTCTGAAATAAATTCCTCTACTCCATAAAGAGAGTACTGCTCACCTAAAACTTCCGACGTCATTATCACAGTAACTCCCATAGGAGTAAGTAGGGCATCCAGGTGATAAATAAAATTTCTTATAAGATCTTTTTCTTCTAAACGTGAAGCAATTGCAGTAATCGAATCAATGACAATTCTTTGAGCTCTGCACTGCATAAGCAGATCACCTAAGGCCTCTACTATTTTGTCAATGTCGGAAAATTCAAGTTTCTTTTCCTCAAGACCCAAACTGTGCATAATATTTCTCAGATCCTCTACATGAATTTTCCCCGGTGTAATGTCTTCTCTTTTAGCAAAAGAGAGTTTTTCAGCATTTCGGATTACTTTGTTAACAGGTTCTGTTAACGTAATATACATACCCGGCTCGTTATATCTTGTATATCCTTGAAAAAGCCACTGCATGCACAAAATTGTTTTTCCCGTTCCAGGTTCGCCTGCAAGTAGTATCGTTGAATCTTTGGGTAATCCTCCCTGCAACATGAGATCTAATTCATTTATTCCTGTTGGTCTAAGAGATTCAGAAGTGGTTTCTGCAGGTTTTATGGGTGCTTGATTTAAGTTATTAATTTGAGGAATTCCTTGTACGTTGTACATATGAAAAAAGTCCCTATAGAAATAGTTAACAGGAGATATTGCCAAAATGCAAGAGGCTTGACAAGCATTACAAAAAAGTTCATCATCGAAATATGGATCAACCCACACAGCCAACTACTGAGCTTACAAAATCTATGCATCAAGGAGATACTTCAGTAAATCAACCAGTAGAAAAGAAAAAAACAAATATGCAAGTGTTATTTATTGCAATCGTAGTAGTACTTGTCGTTTTGATTGGAGCTGTATTCATTTTTAAATATCTTGGTAGTAATTCGACAAATACTGCAAATAGTTTAAGCCAAACAACACAGGCTACTAATAATGATACGAGTGTATTAAAAGTAGCAATCATCGAAGATGAGAATGGAGCAGAAGCCAATAAAAAGGAATTTCAGCCAATAGTTGATTATCTTGCGCAAAACCTTACCGGAGAGGGTATTACAAAAGGAACAGTTACTGTCGTACAAACTCCAACTGAAATGACACAATTAGTGAAACAGAAAAAAGCGGATATTGTTATGGATACTGCATTTACTATCTATGTGGTAGATAAACTAGCAAATACAACACTTATTGCAGATCGCTGGAAAGAGGGAGTCGAAAAATATAATAGTGTATTTTTTACTAAAAATACATCGTCTATAAAGTCGTTTGACGACCTAAAAGGAAAAATAATTGCATTTGATTCTCCTACGTCAACCACAGGATATTTTTTACCAAAGGCATTTTTGGTACAAAAGGGATATACGCTAACAGAGAAAAAATCTTTTTCAGACACAGTAAGTCCAACAGAAATTGGTTATGTATTTGTACGTCCTAAAAGTGTGCAAGAGTCTGTAGAATCTGGAACAGCTATAGCTGGTGCAGAAAGTGGACAAGAAGTAACTGATTATTTTGGGGACAAAATGAGTCAATATAGTGTTATTGGGCAAACACCATATACCCCTCGATTTCTCGTAGCAGTAAGAAGTGATCTTCCACTGCCCTTAATTAAAGGAATTCAACAAACACTATATACTATGGATCAAACAGGAAAAGGAGAGCTATTATTAAAGGATTTTTCCAACACAGTGAAATTTACTCCACTTACAGAGGATAATTCTTCGTATGGTGCTATCAGTGACTTAGTGGATCAAGTTGAGAATGAGATAGTTAAGCAATAATTTTTATAACATTTTTAACTATCAAATATTTTTTTATTTCTCAACTATATTCAAAACACTTAGAAAAAGGTCTTCTCCTTACGTTCACTAGCTAAGTCTCTAAGTGTTCCAAATCTATCTCTAGCGACTTACTCGAAGCTAACAGAAAAGTGCCATTTAGAATCTTCTCTCTACTACTCACTTCCAATGATCAAACTAGTGAAGAGATCTAAATGCGACACGAATTTCTTCAGAAAAAACCTCTGGTTGTTCCCATGCGGCAAAGTGGCCACCCTTGTTGAGTTTGTTGTAATAAATAAGATTGGAGTATGCCTGCTCTGCCCAACTTCGAGGAGCTTGATAGATTTCATCTGGGAAAGCGCTCACTGCAACAGGGATTTTTACTCCTCGTACATCAAAGAAACCTCCTCCTTTTGATGTCTGCTGGGTATCCCAGTAGAGGCGGGCCGATGAAATTGCTGTGTTAGACAGCCAGTAGAGTGTCACGTTGTCGAGAATATCGTCTCTGGTTAATCCTTCCTTCTTTCCGTCAAAGACACGTGATATGAGCTCCTCACTACGTATGTCGTGATCAAGCATCCAAGCTGCTAGCCCCACAGGAGAATCGGCAAGCGCGTAGAGCGTCTGCGGACGAGTGTTCATCTCGGTTGCGTAACCCAGACCTTTTTTATAGAAATAATCCAGCTGATCCCAAGCATGTTGTTCTTCAGTTGAGAGACCTTTTGGCGGTGCTTCATGGAAAGTCAGCGCCTTAGCAACCTCCGCAGGTACTGTAGCTGCCATGTTAGTATGAATTCCTAGTAGTTCCGCTGGGGTTTGGAGTCCCATCACTTCCGATATAGCATTACCCCAGTCGCCACCCTGAGCCACAAATTTTGTATATCCAAGACGCTTCATCAACTCTGTCCATGCAAGAGCGATGCGAACAGGGTCCCAACCAGGCGCGGTTGGCTTGTCAGAGAATCCGTGTCCTGGTAATGACGGAATCACTACGTGGAAAGCATCTTCAGCTTTACCGCCATATGCGGTTGGATTCGTTAGCGGTTCGATTACCTTCATCTGCTCAATGAAAGAACCCGGCCAACCATGTGTAATGATAATAGGTATTGCATCTTCATATTTTGAACGAACATGTATGAAGTGGATATCTAGTCCATCAATTTTAGTCATAAATTGCGGGTAATCATTGAGTCTTTTTTCACCTTTTTTCCAATGATAATCATTTGCCCAATAGTCTGCCAGCTTTTTCATTGTGTTTAGCTGCACACCTTGTGAATTATCTTTAACCGTTTCTGAGTCTGGCCACCGTGTCGCCTTGATTCGTTTACGTAGATCCGTTAGTTCCTTTTCCGAAACATCAATCTTAAACGGATGGATTTCATCTTGTGCTTTTGCCATAGGCTAGATAATAATGGCATGGCGTAAAATAACAAAAAAAACTTAATGTGAATGCCGTAAGAAAGATGTAAATTCATTAAGAAGACTAATTTTCTACATCCATCACTGCCTGAGAGAAATCTTTCGGGGCTTCCTGAGGAAGATTGTGACCTATACCTCCTGTAATAAGACGGTGGGAATATTTTCCCGAGAATTTTTTTGCGTATGCTGTCGGGTCAGGATGTGGTGCACCATTGGCATCTCCTTCAAGAGTAATTGTTGGTACAGAAATGACAGGTCCTTTTGCGAGCTCCTTTTCAATATCATCATATTCTGATTCTCCATACGCCAAACCGAGACGCCATCGGTAATTATGGATAACGATATCTACATGGTCCGGATTGTCTAGTGATTTTACACTTTTCTCAAACGTCACATCGTCAAACTTCCATTGTGGGGAAGCAATCCTCCAGATCAGTTTGGCGAAATCGTGTCGATTCTTGTCATAACCGATTCGACCGCGCTCTGTCGCAAAATAATATTGATACCACCACTGCAATTCTACAGCAGGAGGTAAAGGTACTTTGCCGGCAGCTTGGCTGCCGATAAGATATCCACTAACAGAAACCATTGCTTTACAACGTTCAGGCCAGAGAGCTGCCATGATATTTGCTGTCCGCGCTCCCCAATCAAATCCGGCAATGATTGCTTTTTCTATCTTGAGAGCATCCATGAACGCGATAATATCAATAGCAATTACTGACTGTTGGCCGTTCCGAAAGGTCTTATCAGAAAGAAATCGTGTCGTGCCATAGCCGCGAAGATAGGGGATAAGTACATGGTAACCTTTTGCTACAAGAAGAGAAGTTGCCTCGGTAAAACTGTGAATATCATATGGCCACCCATGTAAAAGAATTACTACAGTTCCGTTGCTGGGGCCATCTTCAACATAGCCAATACTTAAGAGTCCAGCATCGATGTGCTTCATTATTTTCCCCCTGTTTGATTGGCAGCTTCCAAAATCACATTGGTCACAGCCTGAGGTTGAGAAATCATTATTACATGAGAGCCATCAATTTCTGTAATGTTGGCACTTGCTCGCTTAGCCATTGATCGCGTGGCATCACTCCCTGCAGCTTTATCACCGGTCGCAACTACCGCCCAAGAGGGTAATGTCTTCCATGCCGGTGGTCCAGAAACATCCGAAAAAGCAGCGGCAGAAATAGGACGTTGGATCGTAGCCATCAGCTTAGTCTGTTTTTCAGGCAAGTCGGCTGCAAATGCATTTCGAAAAACATCAGGATTGATAGCAAACTCTGTCGCCATCTCTCCGTCTGAACCAGTTGGATAGTGATGTTGGATCAAAGATGAATTGAGAACACTATCCTTTGAGTTGTTCTCAACATCTCCTAAACGTTCGCCGTTGTCTGGAGCAAAAGCAGCAACATATACTAATCCCACAACATTCTTAGCCTTGGTAGCAGCATTGGTTATTACAGCCCCTCCATAAGAATGTCCGACGAGCAAAACAGGGCCTTCAATTTGTTTAATAACATTTTCTATGTAAGCTGAATCTGCGGTTAAGCCACGTAACGGATTGGCAGGTGCGATTACCTTATAACCTTTCTGTTCCAATTGTTCGATAACCCCACTCCAACTGGATCCATCCGCAAAAGCTCCATGCACAAGAACTATTGTAGGTTTTAAACCATTGCTCATAACAAAAATATATAGATATGTCGTAATGTAATGAAAAAAGTTTAATATGAATGGAGTAAGAAAAACTAACTTCTTTTACTGTATATTGTCAGATAATAAAAAAAATAGAAAAGTTGCAACCCATGGAATTTGAGATTAGGGGAGACTTCAGCATTTCGGAGAGTTGAGTGCAATACAGTATTCCTCTATCAGATATCACATGTTTTTTTAACCCTCTTTATAAATAATTACGATATGGGAGAAATTGAAAAACATCCTTATAGATATTCTATACTTGCAGTTATTATTGTTTTAACAATCGGTACAGTCTTTTATCATTTTACTGAAAAGCTGTCTTGGGTAAATGCATATTATTTTAGTGTCGTAACATTAGCAACAGTCGGGTATGGAGATATTACTCCCAAAACAGATATCGGAAAAATATTTACAACAGTATATATTTTTGCAGGAGTTGGAATTATCACTAGCTTTTTTACCTTGACAACAAGAAGATGGAAAAAACGACTAGAAAAACGCGAAAAAAAACATAAATAACTTCATCTTAGTATTCAAAAGCTTTCAATAGAGTTTCTTTTTGTTACAAGAAAACCAGATGGATCCTTTCATTAGATTTTTTTACTGGTAAGCCAGCAATACTTGACGTTTTATATTCAGTTTGCCATAGTATTTATATCATGGCAAAGTTTATTTGGGTAAATTCAAAAGAAAATGCAAATATTCCTCAAGAAAATTTTTGGCAACAATTGAAAAACTGGTATTTTTCAATAGACAAATTTTATCGTAATTCTATGTTAATTCTAGGTGCTATATTGCTCATTAGTGTTACGACAGTTGGACTCGTTTTTGATTATCGTAGTCACGCATCTACAGCAACAATTAATTTATCCGTTGATTATAACGCTGCAACAACCCCTTTTAATAAAAATGTTTTGGGCCAAGGGTATGTAGATTTTGCGCTTGGGAGGTTAGTTAATTCGTCTGGAGCAAATATTATATTTGATGCAGCCCTTGTTCCGGGACTTATACAAGCAACAAATTTGTTATCTCCAGGAGTTATTCGTATTGGTGGGGCTTGGATTAACCAAGTAGGATGGACAAGAACAGTAACACCTTCATCTACATGCCGAGAGTATTGTGATTGGACTGCCGCAGGAAGTACAATGCCATATCATTTTGCATACTATCCTGCGTTAATAGACAAATTAGTGCAGGAAACAGCAGAGCTTGGTGGAACAAAATTACTACTTGGAATCAATGCTTCTGATGGAAATCCTGCAATGTGGGCTGATTTGGTAAGTTATGTAAAAAGTCAAAAGACTGCAAATGCTCTAGATTACAATCAAGTAACTATTTACTACGAGCTTGGTAATGAGCTTGATTTAAATAATACGCTAAGTTATTCTACATATCCATCAATTTCCTTAACGCACATATTTGGACAAGATTATGTAAATCAGTTTAATCCCTACCAGCAAGCTATGCTTGCTGCTGATGCAAAAGCCCAAATTGTCGGGCCCGATGTCTCTACTGCGCAAGATGTAACATGGTCTAATACAGGGCACGGTCTTTCAAGTGACGGGTTTATGTCTCCTTTCTTTGGATATTTAGCAACACAGTCAGCGGCTCCCCTTCCAATGGTAACAACACATTGGTATGAAGAGACATGTCAATTGATGCCAACAACAACCAGTATCCCAACTGTTTTAAACTGGCAGACATTTTCTGGAATTAACTTAAATAATGATCCAAATAATGGAGGGAGTAGGCATTATGCTGATATTTTGGCAGGTAAAATTCGTGCACAAGAATTGGCAAATTCGCCTTCTGCCAATGCAGAAATTGCAGTTGATGAACAAAATGTCGACGGGTGTGTTAATGCAAGTAATAATTATCAAGGAAGCGTTTTCAATGGAGATTGGATTGGAGCCCTTTACTTTGCTGATGTTTTACCGAGAATGTCATACAATGGAGTGAATTATGCAACGCACTACGAAGGGTATGGAATAGACAATCTCTCTCTTATTTATCCTGATAACAACGTGAGACCGAGTAGAATCTATTTGCGTCCATCGTATATTCCTTTTCTTCTGTATGCAAATTTTTTTGATTCTAACATGCTTCCAGTGTCACCCTTAAATGATCCAACAGCAGTAGATATTACAGATAAGAATTCACTGTCTGTATGGGCATCAAAAGATGCAAATAACTCAGAAATAAATTTTATCGTGACAAATATGACAGCAGCTACTTCATCCGCAGCAATCATTATTAATAATTTTCCAAGTACGCAAATTGCAGGTAATTATTATCAGCTGTTGAGTTCGGCAACAACAGCAACGTCTATAGACCTTACAGCAACCGATAGCTCAAGTGTCACAATTAATGGGAGTACGATAGATCCTATGAATATTGCACAAAGTTTTAACGCTATTTCTCCATTGCAAGTCCAATCAACTGAAATTACAAATAGCGTATTTACACATACGTATCCTGCATATTCTATAACCGTCGTAAGGCTTTTTAATGGAGCAACTGCCGCACCAACTCCATACTATTTACCAGTGCCAACTGTCATACCAACGCTAACCCCTACGCCAACGTCTAAACCAACTCCAACACCGACACCAGATACAATTTTACCGACTGTTTCTATTACATCACCTGTTAGTGGTAGTGCTGCAAGAGGAAGTACGCTATCTATTATGGCTAGCGCATCGGATAATGTTGGAGTTAAGCAAGTGGTGTTTCTTGTGAATAATGCGATTGTCTGCACAGATACTCTAGCGCCATATGCGTGTGCATGGAAAGTACCTGGTAAGCCAGGAGCAAGTTATACTATTACAGCACAAGCATCTGATGCAGCAGGGAATATGACAAAAAGTGCTGCTGTTTCTATTTTTGCAAAGTGAAAAATATTTAATTAATCACTGGTTTTTTAAGGGATGGTATCTTTAAATTGCTTGAAGCCTATAATAGATATTGACATTTACAAAGCGCATTGGTATAGTATTCATGTATGGCAGCACCAGCAAGAATAGAAGCTCTAATACCTCCTCAGGTTGCTCAAGAACCTAAACTAAGCTTATTGCCTAGTAACCTTGTAGAAGCAGCAAAGCAAAGAAATGGAATGCTTTTTAGTGCTACTCCGGTTAGAGTCGCAGAAAAATTGGTAGGTAGAGATGGATTTGGTGTACTAGTTGTTGGAGATCTTCCCAATGCACTTGATCCTGACATGAAAAGGGTTGTTGTTTATAGAAAAGTTGATCATTCTGGAAACAAAGAACCCCAAGTTATTGATCGATTGGAATTTAATGTACAAAAGCACCATAAACTCTTCGATGAGGGAGGTCTAAATATCGTTGTAGATGAGGATTTTGAAAGCGAGCAACCGCAACCAGCTTCTGGTAAGCGTAGGAATCCATTTTTTAGTGCCTTGCCTTTTCTGAGTTAATCTTCTTTGTCCCAATTTTACGAAAATAATTCTTTTATTCCTACCGCAAGGCGTTGTAACCATGTGAGATTAGGTAGTTGAGCCTTTTGGGCTAAATTCCACATTTGTAGTAGTCTTTGAGCTTCATGATGGGGAAATTCAAATTTTGTGTACATGAAGTCATCAATGCCGTCAACAATATCTCCATAATTTCTCATTTCTATCTGAAAATCATGTTTATCAACAAATTCCCACCATCTCCACTTATCATTTGAATCCCGCTCTTTTTCATATGCTAATGCTTCATACATATCAAGTATTCTTCCAAATTGACTAAGTTCTTTTTTCTCTTGATTGTATCCTTTATGAAGTCTCCTATTGCTTTTTACTGCAAAATTAAGGTCATGCTCGATAAGAATGAGTGCATCAAGTTGTGACTTTCTTTTTCTCGAACGAGCAACTTTTAGAAATGCTTGTTGATAATCCTTAACTCTTGAGTCGGCACTTTCTGGTTGCAAACGATTTATTGCTACTGCATGCTTAACATTGCCATACATATCAAAAATAGCTTTATTATTGACTTCTTGATAATGTTTACCTGCAAGCCCATTGACTCTCATATTAAAAAGAGTTAATGCTACCCCCATAAGGAATGCGCCAGCTGGTCCAAAAAGTGCTAATGCTCCAGCAAGAAGAGGCGCAGCCACAAGAACATCAATACAAAGCATTGCGGCATTTAATTTGATATTTTCAGGAGCTGCATCTACAAATGTTGACCATGCTGCAGAAAGAACTCTTCCAACTGCAGGAACACTAAGGGCGAATTGCCCAGCCGTTTCCGCGGCAAAACTGATTCCATGGTGAACAACAAAGTTTTTTGCTTTATCAACCCAGTTGTTGAGTAACATTTCTCGATCAGAAGACGTTACATCATTTAATTCTTGCTTTATCGCTTTTCTAAGTCTCCTGGAGTGATGTTTTGGGTCGTCTGCAATTCTTCTGGCTTCTTCGTCAACATATCCCAACAGTCCCCAAACAAAATTTCTTGTAAATCCTCTTTTTGTATATAACTCAGGTTCTCTGTTCCTCTTTTTTCTTCGCCAATATCTGTCGGGATCTCTTGGGTCTCTCGCTGGAATATACAAGGGTCTATTTGGATCTTTGGTAGGAATTGCTTCAAATCCGTGCTGGCGCGCCTCTTTGCTTCTAAAGGGGTGTGGAGGAAGCTCTTTTCTTCGTGCCATGGAGTCAACTACTGGTAGTGCATCAATTACTCCTTGTATGTAGCTAGCATCTGATGAATGAACTATAGAAGGTAGGGAGGGTTGGTCTGGTTTACGACGTCGTAAGCCCTCTACGATGCGTTTAGGATGCCATTTTGCTGCTCGTATATCGGGAAAGCCAGCTCTTATCTCCATGGCCAAAAATATAGCACATTTCGCTTCAAAATACAACTATGGGGTATTAATTACTGTTACGCGGTATTCCTGTTGAGTTCTATATGAGCTATAAGTATCCTAGAGAACTTGACAAGAGGATATTATTATGCTAACTTCCGTATTATTATGCTAGTAGCACGTCAAGAAACGCAAAGACCAAATCAACCTTCTTTTTTTGATCTTCTCCGTTCTTCTCTTAAAAGATTTGAATTACCAGTAACAAGGCTTAGGGAATTAGGTATGCATGTAGAGGGTACTATAAGTAAAACTCTAGAGATGTATCACGGGGCATCAATTTTCAAAAAAACATTAATAGATGCTGGTATTGGATTGGCAGTTGCATCCTTGGCAGAAGGAGTAGGGAAAGCTCACGCACGCGCTAAGATAGATCAACAAGAAATAACCGACGAAGTAAATGGAACTATTCAAAGATTTGATGAATCTCCTTTCGCAAATAACCTGAATAGCATGCCAGAAAGCATAGCTCACTTTATAAGAGAAATACATAGAAGTGATGCATCAACTGAATTTGCTCAAACATTAACGGCGCTCGATACAAAGCTGCAGATTAGTCCAGCGGAGGTTGCTATTGTTGCCAAAGCGGCAATTCATGAGAGACAAAGACAGCAAATAGGTAGAATGGCACAGACACTTGCATGGATTCCCCATGCAAACGGTTATTTTGCAAATACAGACCACATGGTTGATTTTGTAACTAGTGGTGGTCATGAGCAATTGGTTGGATTATTAGCTTTGGAAACAATTCATCAAGAAGACATGGGGAGGATTACCCTAAGTATGGCAAGAGGAATTGGTGAAGGATGGAAAAGATCAAAAGGAGCAGTATTTGCAGAAGTTACAGAAGAGACTCAAGCAAGGCTCAAAGCGGGCTTGGGTTTTCAAGAATCTTCGAGGGCAGACGAACTTGCCTCAGAGGTAGCATTAGAGCGAATATTACGAGTATTAGCAAAAAAGGGTGTTATTTCTCCTAAAGATAAGCAAAGAAGAGGCAATTGGGAATGGTACTCCAATCAAGTACAAGCTGTTAAAGATGCCTTGGTTGTTTTTTCAGCAGAAAATGGCTTAATGATAACCGATGGACAAATAAAGCAAGATGCAGCTGTAATGATGTTTTTAACTGCTTTTGAAAGCGATACAGCAAGGAGATATAACAGAGCGACTGCAAACCAACAGTAATTGACCCTCTACGTGTCTTGTTATAGCATTATTTTTCGCGTATAATAATAGATCATCCTCTTAAAAAGGTTTTAGGGCTAGACT
>PPGL01000085.1 GCA_003173915.1 Candidatus Levyibacteriota bacterium
AAACCGCGAGCAATCCATAAACACTGGCTAAATATTGAATCACTAATTACTTGTCCAGATTGTAATTTTTGTGCCATTTCATTTAGTATTGGATAATTTGGATCTTGCTGATTCCAACAACTAAATTGCTTTGGAGCAAAACAAATTTCTACATAATTTTGTTTGATAGCACGATTTTTAATTACATTACCCACAGCAATCTGGCCTTCAATTGGTTCACCACGCGCTTCACCATAAATTGTTAATGCTAAAGCTTCTAAGTTAGATAAATTGAGAATCATAACACCACATAGTAAATAGTTCCTGTAACTTGATCACCACCCGTTGCACAAAATCCAATAGCTGCATCTACAGAGCCTTTAATTACAATACCCAAACCGATTGGATTTGAATTAACTGTAGCAGCACTAACCGCGATTCCTGTTCCATAATAATCTACTGATGTGCAAGGAGTTAATCCTCCCTGTACAATTAATCCCATACTAAGTAAGTCCACAGCTATACCAGAATAGCGTAATGTACCAATAACATTTTGATTAAACTGATGAAACATATGAGATTTATGAACAGTTGCAATTGGGACAACTTTTTGTCCGCCCACTCCTGGAATAACTGAAACAGGAGAGCTACTCATCGTTTGCATCTGTCCGAGAGAAAGTGTAAATGTTTGTGTTAAAATTGGTGCTCCAACTGGAATGGAAATTAATTGATTTGATCCGTTAATTTGAATAGTAGTCCCATCAACACTGACTGCTAACTTGCTTGCAGGAGTACCATTTCCATTTAATGCACCAGCAGGATCAGTTACTACTAATGATTCTAATTGATTACTACCATTTACATCAACGGTAGTACCATCAACATTTACATTTAAAGGTGTTGCAGATGAACCATCACCACTTAATGCATTTCCTACAACAATAGTTGATGCATTTGAAGGAATTTTATTAACAACAACATTTTGGGATTGTTGAACTGCAAAAATTAATTGATTTAGAATTGAATAAATATCCGGATTCCATTTTTGTACACCACTACTATTAAGTAGAAATGTAAGTCTTTGAAAATCTGGTAATTGTGCCATTAACCCAATGACTGTGTATAAAGTGCTTTAATATAAACTACTAAGCGATTAATCTTCATAACAGCATTAATTGCCGTTGTTTGAAGTTGAAGGCGCGCCCTTTGTGTTACTAATCCAGCAATTCCAAATAATTCTTTTCCAGGATTACTACTAAGTGACATTGTTCCAAGAGTTTGTGTAACTGTACTATCTAATCCAAGTAATGTAGGAAACAAATTACCACTTCCACTAACCCTTAATCTTATACCACCATAATGATTAAAATTATCTTCACTATCTGGTATTAAAGCACTAATGGTAGTTGGATTAGGAATTTTTACGGCACTACTTCCATTAAATGTATCAGCAGTTGCATTTTTATCAATATAATGAGTTCCTGTTGCGGTTCCAATAAATAATTTATTATCTGAATCCCAAAGCAAAATTGTGTTTGGACTAGTTCCTATATCCCATTTAGTCCATTTAATATCTTGAGCAGTTAATCCATTGGAATAATCACCCACAAGAATAATATTTGTATTTCCAATACTCACAATTAATAATTGATTAAGAGGATCATTATAAATAGAAACTGCACCAAATTTAATATCATCCTTATTTAATGATAACCAATAATCTTTGATTTTATATGATAATTCAGGAGTATTAAATGTTCCAGAAAATGGATGAATCCCTTGACTATCAATCATAATCAAGGATTCTACGTTAGTTCCACCATAAGTTCCTACAACAGCCATTCCATGTTTACCACATCCAAATCCTTGATCAACTATAGCAGAAGGCCAACTTGTAGGAATATCTTGATTATCACTAAATGCAACTGTTTTATTTGATTTGAATACGTAAAGAATATCTCTATATTCCTGACAATAAGTAATACCAAAACCTTCAGGAATCGTAACCAAAAATCCACTAAGAGTATTGAATGCTTCAGGTTCTCCAGAATCCGATACTAAAACTTGTCCTGGTCCAGAAGTAAAATTCCAACCGATCATTCGATTATGATAAGTTCCTAATCCACCACAAGCAATGATAAATGAATCTATGTCAAGTAAATGAGAAGCATCTTCAATTAATTCAGAATCATAAAAATTAATTGTTAATGTTGTAGTAGTGTTATCATTAATTGTTCCACCAGGAACAAAATAAAATTGGAATGCGCGCGTATCGCCAGTCCAATCAGCAGTTGCAATAGCTTTAGTAGCTACAATATGTCTTTTAGTTACATATGTCAAAGGTGATTTACTAATAGACGATAAATCAACTTTTTTATTACCAGGACTAGTTAATGCAACTAATGTATCAGGCCCAATTTGAGTTAGGAAACCTGTATCAGTTTCATAAACTACACCATAAACATGAACATCAGGTTGAACATTTCCTGCCGTAGCTGAATTAGCTGCTGCCATTACACCGTCAGCATTTTTAGGAGGATCACCAGCAGCTTTTCTTGCCGTGTTAATACCTAATCCATCATATACGTAAACAAATTCTCCCGCTAATCCAATTAATGAACCAGCTCCACAAGGACTTACATAAGCACGACTATTAATTGATACGAATGCAAAATCCGTCATATTAGTAATTGGACCAAGAATTGCATGAGTAGTCCAAGAACCAATTGAACCATAAATATGATAAATAGTATTATTACTTAATAAAACAAGATAACCAGGACCAGCAGTTGTATCCAAGTAGGGATACATTCTAAGAACAGAAAAAGATTCCCCTTTGGCTACAGAAATTCCATAGCGAGTCGTATAGCCTGACTCAAGGAATCGCATATTAATGCATTCAGTGAAATGATCTAATGGACAAGTATCAATATCACCACGATTCCAATAGCCCTTAAAATCTTCAATCTGAATTGGTTGATGATCTCTCATTTTTCATCAAGATGCGTTATTATAGGATGCGCATCCCCCTATTTTATTAAGCTGCGCGAGTAACTAACTTCCAAGTAGGAGAAGCTTTGGTATTTGCATTAATATAGAAATTAGCATTCGTATAATCTCTATATTCACTACCTGGGCCACATAAACCAGCACCAGTTCCAGAAGTTCCATTAGTAGGAGCACCAGAACCACAAACAGTCCAAACATCGTTATTAGCTAAATCTCGTAACTGCGCCTGAATATTAGGAACTACAATCATTATTCATCTCCATATCTAGGTTAATAACCATATTTATGCGGAGCTTGAATTATTTAACCAATTCCACCTCGATTCCGATAAGATGCCATGAATGGCCTACGACGTGTTGCAATTCCCTGTCTACCTTTACTATCAATTCCTAAGAAGCGATCCTTAGCATTTTCTGCTTCCTGATTAAGAACTTGATAACGTGATTCATTTTCACCAATGAACCAAGCACATAAAGCAGCAGTTCGATATTCTAAAAATGATTCTGCATTAATCAGACTAATAGTTGTTGAAGTATCAGTTACTTTTGGTAAACGACTTGAAATATAATAAAGTAAAATTTGGACATCAATTGTTGCGCCAATGAATTTAAGCTGTTGATTAATCCAAGACCAATAAACTAAAGAATCAATTTGATTTACGATAGTAGGCAAAAATTCTTTACGAGTCATTGGAATATAATCAACAGTTTGGCCAGCAGGACGTTCACTAATTTCCTGAATTTCAATTAATGTAGAAGGTAGAGCAGGTGTAGTACTAAAATCAATTGTTACTACACCTGCTGCTACTGTTATGGGTGAAGCAATTGCATTACTAGATTGAACATTATTCCGTTCCATTTCTTCTTGTAATTCATTCTGAGCAAGATTGTAGAATGGTAGCTGCGCGGCGTATGTATAAATAACTTTGGCAGTATCATTTAATAATGCCGCGGCAGTATCCATCATTGCCGATACAGCTATTCCCATGATTCATCCTAAGCGAAAGTTAATCCTAAACTCTTAAACTTTTCTTGATCAAGAACAACCTTACAATTCGGACAAACAATAACATTATTCTTAACTAATGTGCTACAAGCCTTGCAAGGAATAAGTTCTGCATGAGAGAAATCACCCATCCAGCTCTTTTTATCTTTCATTCCGAGAGCCTCAGCAGCAATTCTCATATCATTACTAATTGCTGATGGATTACCATTAGTGCGCGCCCACAAAGTATCGGCCAATTTAATTAGCGCGCGATACCAATTTTCCTGTTTTAACTTGGCATTATCTAAAGATTTCTTATATTCCGTTTTAATCCAAGTTAAGGTTAACTCATTATTAACCTTGCCATCTTTATCAGTCTTACAACCGGGAATATAAAATAAACCTGGCATACAATCATTCATATTACATTCAGTAAGTCCATTAGCAAAATCTTTGACTACTGAATCAGCAATCTGAACAGATGAATTTACAATTTCTAAAAGTGGTTGATTTTCATCAATTTCACGCCACCAACTACTTGGACCAACAACTAAAATAGCTGGTTTTTCATAGCTACCAGCCGCTAATTCGAAAACTCCAGGCGTGATTGTTTCTTTCCTTTCCCGAATTGCTACGGGATAAACTGAAACAATAGTAGTTTTATCTAATGGATTAGATTCAGCGCGCACTGTTCTACGATTGGGATTAGTAAATCCCGGCATTCCAATACTCATTAATGCACCTTCGGATGGAAACCTGCAACACCTTCTCTATATGCAAGAGCATCAGTTGTTGAAGTTTCATTACCAAATAATTCTTCCATTAAGCGATTAACTCGCTCTTCTTTTTTCTCTACTGATTCATCATCGCGATTATAATGTGCTAAATTGCTCTTACCCTGAGCAGCTAAAACACAATCAATTACATATTTGCAAACTTCCCATTTAGGTGGTAAGGGATTTCCATGCTTATCTTCAAATACCCAAACGGGTTCGTAGTTAGTTTTAGTAGTTAATTCAGTTTCATTTATTGGCGGAACAATTACCAAACGCTCAAGAATATATTTATTATGAATCCATTGCTTGTACTTCGGAACTTCACGCATTTCAGGATATAGAAGTTCCAATCCTTCAGGAGTATATTTAGTCAGTTGTTTTTCATATTGATCTTCTGACCAAACAATACGCCAAATAGGCTGATTACTTGCTATATCTTTTGAAAAGTAATCAAGTAATCGTTTATTGATAGTTTCTAATCCTTCCATAAATCACTGAAGAAGAAAAATTTTCTTATCAGTTACTTGATTAATAGATTGAATCATTTTCTTATAATCATGATTAAACCAATGAAAGTTTCCATCATGTTTTTCAAAAATTGGTTCTTGAACGATTACAGCTTTGGAAGCAATACGAATCATTTCATTTAATGTATTAAGAGCATCTTCTTCAGCTAGGCAACCTAAAATAGAAGAAGAAAGAACTATATCATAATTATTATCTGGAAATTTAGGTAATTCATCATTAACTGAACCTAAATAAAATCTTGCTTCAGGATGATTTCGCTTCGCGCGATAAATTGCTAATGAATTAATATCTAATCCTTCATATCTAAAATCAGTAAACGAAGCTTCCAAAGCTGTAAGAACTGGTGCGCAATTACAACCAATTTCTAGAATTGAATGCCAATGAATATCCATTAAAATTTTAATTAATTCTTGACGATCCTTACGAGTCCAACTATTCTGATATGCATCTAACCATGAAGAAGGTTTATGTTCAGTCCAGAATGATTCGGATTGTATAGTTATTGGATTCATTATGAGTCCATCCAGTTCTTTTCCATTAAATCTATTTCATCTAAATGGCCTTGAATTTGTAATTTAGCAATGGCATTCATCTCACCTGTTCTATTTATTTGATCAAGTTGAGTTTGCATAAAATCCTTACGATTCTTTAACCATTCTCTATAACCACGTTCTTCAATTTCATCGTAACCATAAATAAACTTGGTTCTAAGAATTGGGCAGCTTAATGGACGCCGAACCTTAATTCCTTTACCAATTGCAAAACCAATTATATATTCACAGCCTTTACGCTGGTTACGATATTCAACTGTGTCTGCCATATCGATACCATATAATTCAATTTCATTAAAGCCCTCATATATGGCAAGAGCAAGCATCATTTGCGCGCTAGATGTCCAATAACAATCATCATATCTTCCTTCACGAATTTTCTTCGCCCAAGGAAAGAACATCTGTGTTAATTCATCAATAGGAAACTTTAAACTGCTGGGAACTGTTGGTGTTCTTTCAATAAAATAAAGAGGAATAGTATTATTAGTTAATTTATGAATGCCACTAGGTAACGCCTGATTCTCAGCAATAATTACATCCCAAGGATGAATATCAAAAATTCTTGTAGGCTTTCTAGGTAAATTTGCCTTCTCTACTTCACAAAAATTTGGAATCCAAAATTCTGTATGCTCCTCATGAAATGGAGCTTGATAAAGTGATTGAGCATATCCTAAAATACAAACTTTTTTCATTATTTTATGGAGTGATAACATTTCTGCTATCACTCCATTCCGTTCAATTAATTAGTAAGAAGGATTCCAACCAGTTCCATCATTGACAAATTCAATTTCCTTATAGCCAACGAGAGTAGAACCAAGATTGAATCCGGTAGCACCACCGCCTGAAGAACTAGTTGCAATGGTAATGCTAGTAGAAGCAATAATTACGCGAATCGGACCCTGAAAATTAGGATACGGAAGCGCAATTGAAGTGAAAGTACAAGTAGTTCCAAGACCACTAGTAGATGGAACAATTCGAGTAATTGCACTCATTGGAGTAAGTGTTAATGCACTTACAGCAGAACTCGACTGTGCCATTGTAGTTACAACATTCTGAACACTAGAACCAGGCAGGAAAAACTGCTGCCAATTCAATTCAATAGCCATTTCTTTTATTCCTTCTTAAATTAGTAGCCCGAAGGCACAGCTAATGAATCAATATAAGCCGTTGCAGCAGGATTGCTGACAAACGTCTGCATACCAACAACCATGTAGAAAATATCCGCCGTAGCAACACCACCAGAAGGCCCACGTAATTCAAAAATACTACGTCCATCAGTCTTGTAGAATCCAATAGGTAGAATTTCCGCGCGCCCCCAAACATCGTCATTAACAAAGTCAATACGCGTCTTATCCCAGTTAAACGAATCCTTAACAGGAGCACCAGCCATCTGCATTCTATCAAAATACATGTCAAGCCCTTCTTCCTTAGGCTCTTTGTAAATGACAGAAACTAACTGACCAATATTTTCATAT
>PPGL01000093.1 GCA_003173915.1 Candidatus Levyibacteriota bacterium
GCATTCAGTAACGCATCCGAATTCTTTTCTCTATCTTTCAAAGCTAATGAGGCGCCCGTTTTGAAACGGTGTGACTTTTCTTCCCATGCTGGGAGGCCTGGATTCGAACCAGAATAAACAGATCCAAAGTCTGTTGTCCTACCGTTAGACGACCTCCCAAAATATCTTCACTTGCTCGCTTTAGTTTAAACGACCAAAACTAGCAAGTATCCTAAATTATACCAATAATAGTCCTCAAACGAAAGATGAACTAAAAAGTACAAGGTTTATACAAAATTATCACTGGTATATGGAAGAGTTCTTTTGTTACTTTCCTTTAATACATCTCCATGAAATCCGAAAGCAGTGTAGTTGTTAGGATACTTGGCATTCTCTGCATTTTTTACTGGATAGGAGACTTTATCATCAATGCCTTTATCCCACATAATTACAGTTGGCTTTTGTGGTATTCTTCTGCTGGACTTTTAAGCACAGGAATTGCACTAGCAACAGAGAACACAGCCTTAATATACAGCCTATTCTGCGCACTTTTTGTCCCTGAAACAGTATGGCTCTTTAATTTTTTAGTTCTTTTTTTCTGGCGGAAAAATATATTTGGTATTACGTTATATACACATGCTGTTGACTATACTAAAAAAGATTTTTATCTAACTTTGTATCATTTTTTAATTCCAGTTTGCCTTTTTTACGGGGTAAAACACGCAAAAAAAATTTATCAGTCAGGATGGATAGGAGCAAGTATTTTTGCAGGAATCATTCTTTTTCTCACCTATTTTTTAGTAAGTCCAACACGTCAAGTAAATTGTATTGAATCATTTGCCAAATGCCATACTGTTTTTGCTTTTTTGTACAATATTCCAAATCCAGAAAGGGTACTTGTTGCACTTTTTGGCATGACAGTCTTTGTGTATATTCCAACTAGTTTTGCTGTTGTAGTGGTAAAAAAACGTACTCAACATAAGAACACCTGATAAAATAAAGTACTTGCATTTTTTTTACCATCGCTCTACGCTGAATATGATTGTTGCATTTAGTATGGCTTGAAAGGAGGTGATATCATGAAGTGGTTACATATCATTGCTTTCTTACTTGTAGTCATTGGAGCGCTTAACTGGGGACTTATTGGACTTTTGAATTTTAACCTGGTTATGCTTTTATTTGGCGCGTGGCCAATGCTTGAAAAACTTGTATACATTTTAGTTGGATTATCTGCATTGTATTTATTATTTACTCATAAATCCGATTGCAAAATTTGCAGTAAAATGTAATACATACTAAAAGTCATTGAATTATTCATGATCTTTAGTAATGGTGTGTTGTGATTTTAGTTTTGCTCTGCAGTAGCAGCTTTAATAATTGGAAAAGAAAGAATAAGAATAACAAGCGCAACAATAGTTATTCCTGCTTCAAGAGCATAGGGGAGTCCATGCCAATATTGGTATGCCCAAGCGGCAAAAATGGGACCAATGACACGTGCCACAGATTGCATTCCTTGATTTGCCCCCTGAACTCTTCCTTGCATTTTTGGACCAACAGCATTTGATATAAGACCACTTGCAGATGGTTCGTAAAGACCATCCCCAATATTAAGGATTATGACACCAATAAAAAGTATGAAAGGAATGGTAAAGATTGCTGTAAGTGAACCAATTGCAAATCCAATTACACACAAAAAAACTCCTGCAGCTGCAACTTTCACATCTCCAAAGATTGGCAACAGTTTGCGAACAAGAAATCCTTGGGAAAAAATATCTAAAACTCCAACGCCGAAAAGAAGCAAACCAATTTGTGTAACATTCCAACCAAATACATCTTTTAAATATACTGAAGCATTTCCATACATTGCATTCATTGCGAAAAAGAAAAGAAATCCTGAGAAAAAAATTCTTCGCAGCACTTGCAGAGTAAAAATGTGACTAAATTGTGCAAATGGATTAAGATGCCACAAATCAAGTTTGGATGTTTTATGATCTGGATGCAGACTCTCAGGCAAATAAAAATACCCCCATATCAAATTCACAAGTGTCACTCCCGCAGCAACAAATAGGGGAGTCGCAAGACTTACATGTGCCAAAATGCCTCCAAGCGCAGGTCCAATCATAAAACCAAATCCTCCTGCTGCGCCTATCAAACCATAATATTTTCCGCGATCTTTTGGTTCTGTGATATCGGCAAGATATGCAAAAACAGTGCTAATATTTCCACCCGTAAGTCCGTCAATAATGCGTCCTAAGAAAAGCACCCACAATGCACCACCAATAGCAAGGATAAAATATCCAACTACCGAACCAAACAAACTAATAAGAAGTATTGGTCTTCTTCCATATCTATCACTTAATGCTCCAAGTCCAGGGGATGCAAAAAATTGGCAAAACGCATATGCAGAAAGCAAAAGGCCAACATAGAGCGCAATCATGTTTGCTCCAGATACATATTTTTGCACAAGAAAGGGAAGAATTGGAATAATAATACTAAATCCCAAAAAATTGAGAAACATCGTAATAAGAATAAAAATCATTTTTGCATTTTTCATAGATTGGAATTATATGAACAAGGGAACTCAACGAGTATAGCAAAATTGGAAATGTGATGAGCAAGCAATAAAGATTTTTGAACGTAAACTCATCTCTAATTTTAGTTGTCATCCCGACCGATCCTGAGCTTGCCGAAGGAGAGTGGAGGGATATAGCACAAGAGAGTTCATAAATTCGTGTGAGAAAGATTCCTCGACTTCGCTCCGAATGACCTCAATGTGGTTATAATTCTGAACTCCTGCCTGCCGCCAGATAGGCGCGGGAATGACAGGAAAAACTGGAATGACAGATGTCTCAAAAAGTAAGAACTATTTATTTGAAGTATAAACAACCCTCAGTGCATTTGTGCTATAAATAATTGCATGACCAAACAAATTCTTTTACTCATTATTTTTGCTGTCATTGGGGCAATGGCAACAATTGGTGCATTCTTTTTTTTATCCAAACAACAAATGCAACTGCTTTCACCACTTTCCATAACACAATTTTCTCTAGAAAAAGCACCAAACCAGTCACTTGTTGGAACAATCGCAACGATGTCAGGTGACACATGGTGGCAATCACGAACAGCAGATACTCCAACACCAATTACCAAACCAAGAAAAATTCAACAAGGAGAATCCCTTCAAACAGGTAGCACTGGAGAAATAACCATGCAATTTCCTGCAGTTGTTAGTGTAGATATTGCCAAAAACTCGAGTATATCGATCATTCAAACACTTCCTGCAAATATTGTTCTAGAGCAAACAAGCGGTAGTATAACGTATACTTCTCTTGGAATAAAAACGCCTATCTCAATTCGTGCTTTTGATCTCCTTATTACAGTTACTACTGGACAGATACACGTGGGTGTCGATGAGAAAAATCAAACTGTTCGCCTTGTTGTAATTAACGGATCTACAACAATTGCATATACAGATACAATAAACACAACAATTGAAAATACTCTAACAAGTGGGCAAACTATTACCTTTTATGACAATTCTAAAACAGTAACAGATTACTGACCATTTTTATATTCTGTCAGCGGATCTAAAATTGAATTTCCTTCATATCCAAGTGCCCACAAAGCCAAACCACCAAGCCCTTTTTGATTTGCAAATGCTATTTTTGCACTGGTTGATTTTTTATCCGGGAAGAAAATAATGTGATTGGAATTTGTGTCAGTATTAAAATAAGAAATATATGATTCCTGTGCATCTGAGTCTGCCCGAACAACACATGTTTGGCAGGTTGTAAGAAGAGACTGCACCCTATGACTGCTTGCTAAAACTCCACTTCCTGGAATAATTGCTGAACGTGGAACTGTCCCAATTGTTTCCCATTCATATCCATACAATGGAATCCCTAAAATAAGTTTTTGAGAAGGAATAAGTGCAAGGGATTTATCAACAGCTGTTGTGACGTCGTATTCTGACTCTGTTCCCGCTCCGGAGAGTGGTGCAACAGGACCAGTTACCATAGAATCTGTTGCGTGAAAATCATATGCCATAAGAACAATATAATTTGCAAATGCTCCAACATTTTTTATATCAATAAGTCTTTGCGCAATAGCATCTATCGACGCTATTTCAAGTGTCAGCGTTGTATTTTGAGATAGATCTTGTCGTACTGCTTTTACAAATTGCGTAAAAGCTGTCCGGGCAGCCTGAGATGCTGGTTGTGTATACTCAATATCTAAATTTAGATCGGTAAATCCGAAGTGTTCCATAAGAGGGGTAACATCACTAACAAGATTTTTTGCAGACTCTTCAGGATGGGTAAGCAACTCATTAATACCATTTACATTACCAGAATCAATAGCAAGAGACAATGGAATTTTTTCTGCCTTTGCTTGTTGTAAAAATTTGTCTGCTTTTCCTGACTCAAGAGCATACCATCCAGACTCTTCCGTTGTTGGACTTGTGAGTTTGAGAATATTACCATTTCCGTCAATACGAAGTGCAAAATACGTAAGTGTTGTAATGTAGGGTGAATAATCCTGACGAGCATTAGTAAGAAGCCAATAGGGAAGAAATCCAATAATTTGCTTTTGTTTTGGCTCAACTATTTGAGAAATAAATGTAATTGGGTTGGTGGGTGTAAAAAGGGGAAAGTTGTATAAAAATCCAAAACTTGCTGCTACTCCTATAGCCAAACCAAAAATTATGGGAAGAATCTGTTTCACAATTTATATTGTATCACTCGCTTTCAGAGACAAGTAATTTGAAATAAAATCGTATCAAAAAATTAAAGTCTTCTAATATTTCATATTTTGTTAATTTTTAAACCTGAGTTCTGAATTTTAATTATCAGTATAAAATCCTATAGAATTTGACATTTAGCGAAAAAAGGATAATAATACTGCCATTTATGTTTAGAGACCTTATAACAACTGCTGATACACACTTTTTTGGGCCTGTAAGTAGGTTCAGACATAGAGGTAATCGCATGGATCAAATCTTAAAAGAGGTTCAGACAACTTCACCAAGACTTGTTGTGTGCGCTGGTGATATATTCGATAAAAACATTCCATCAGAGGCTATTCCAGGTGCTGTAAAAAAACTTGTCAAGATGGGCAATATGACAATTTGGATAGACGGAAATCATGAAGAGCGACACCTAGATAAGCAGGCTATGTTGCACCAGCATTTGCGAGAGAACAATGTAAAAATTCTTGATGAAAACAACCCAATGGAAGTCCTGGATCTGGGAGAAGGACGAAGGATTGGTATTATCGGAGTTCCAGGAACAATTCCACATGACATGTATAAACAAACGCCCAAAGGTCCGGCGAGAACGCAAATGATTCAAGAGTACACAAGAGAACATTACGTCGAACCAGTGAGAAAGTCTATAGAAAAAGCAAAAGAAGAAGGATTTCCTGTATATGTATTTATTCATGTTCCAATAACTGGAGAAAGCTACGGGAGAAGGCACAAACAAAAACCGGCACCGGAAATGACAGAAGAACTTATGAAAGTTTTGGACCCAAGTATCGTTATTGCGGTAATTCATGGACATTTACACGAAGTTCCATTTGGCAAAGTAAAAATGGTAGCTACAGAAGCAGGTCTTCTTGTTGTTAATGCTGCGTACGATATGCTTGGAAAATTGTTAAAACTTCCGCTTATATCTTCTTTTGGAGAGATAGCAAAAGCACGACAACAGATTGAAGATGAGATTTTTCAAAATTAATACATATGAAAATTGGCTTTCTTACATCTCACAGGGGACAAAAACAGTTTGAAAAAGAACACAGAAAAATCATTGAAGTTCTGGAAAAGAAAGGTCATGAAGTGTTACATAGCATGGATATGTCTATTGAAAAACTTTTGTCTATTTCGTATATGGAACGGGAAAAAGTATTTATCCAATTTTATGAAAGCTTAGAAGAATGCGAGCTAATTTTTGCAGAATGTTCATTACAAAGTACACAAGTTGGATTTGGGCTTGCTCATTTACGGGCAAAAGGGAAACCTATTGTACTACTCTCGTTAAAAGGCGCTGATCCTACCCTTACTCCAACAAAAGAAGAAGTATATTCAAATGTACAAAATATGATGGTGTATGAATATACATATGAGACTATTAGGACAGTTATTGATAATGCCTTCACCTATATGGAACCTCATTTAGATAAACGCTTTACTATTATTTTCCCTGCTCATTTACTAGCAAAAGTGGAAGAAATTACAAAAAGGAAAAAAATTCCAAAATCTGTATATATTAGACAACTTATAGAAAAAACACTAAAAGAAGACGCTTCGTAAATCTCCAATACCTTGCTTCGCATCTGTTGCGAATTGCTTGCTAACAGCCTGATTTCTATACTTCACTTCTGAAAAGGAGGTGAGATATATGCCTTACATTGGAGAAAGAAGAGAAGCCGTTATGCGTTTTCCAAAAGGAACACAAGTACTTTTCCCTGCATTGCAACAAGAGCAGCAAGTAGTTGTTGCTCGCAGAAAAACGCAACAATTACCACTTGCATTTGGAGGATTTCGCATTTTGTATGCATCGGATGAATCAAGCAAAAATACAGAGTATTATCATTGGCTTGGACAAAATCCAAGTGCTGCATACGAAGAAGGGAAACGCCAGGGAATTGCTAATGGCATGTCTCCAGAAGACTTAGCAATCCATTTTGAGAATACAGCACTTACTCGTGAAGCCTTAGAAAGATACAAACAAGAAAGAGAAAATAAGTAAGCGCAGAAATAAAATACGAGGCATTTTTCCGCCTCGTATTTTTTTATATCAGATGCGCATCGGTTACGCATTGAAGGAATAGGAAAAGAGACGTACACTCGGAAACAATAAAATTATGGGATTATTAGAGAAATCAAAAGAAGGAAGATTTGGAGGCAGACCACCTCGACTTGAGTTTCCTCTCGGATATGACAAAGTCGCTGCAACGATGCTCGGTGAAGATTTGCCAAA
>PPGL01000105.1 GCA_003173915.1 Candidatus Levyibacteriota bacterium
TGCCTTTTAAGTGCTACTTGTGCAGTGTAGATAGCAGATCTTATAACTGCTCTTCTTCTTATCTCATTCATTTTTTTATCACTCTGAGATGCAAGATTATTTCCATTTTCTGCAAGCGCTGCAGCTAACGAAACTAACACTTGCACATCAGCCGAACTTACGTCTCTATTACCTAATCTTGCACTCCCATTTCCTATTGAAAATCCAGAGAATGGTTTGTGTGTTCTTAAAGTATGATGAACGACATTGGTTTTTACTTCTTTTTTTTCCTCTTCCATTCTTTTTTGCTCTTCTATTTTTTTTAACAATCCTGCAGCTAGCTGAGGGGACTGAAAAGGCTCGAGGGCCGCTGAAATCTCGTTTTGTGGACTCACAATCTCCTGTTTTACTGCTACCATAGGTAACTAAGTCCTAGCGTAGCAATGATTACCAAGCGAGTCAAGTAATAAATCTGTAAAAAAACTCATGCGCTAAAAACTGCTTTTTTTCTTACAAAAATCGCGTGCAATTCTTATCGATTCACTTTATCCTTGATGAATTGTTTAGACACATGAAAAAGCTTTTTGTTTTTTTGGCAGTATTTGTTTCATTGTTTTTCTTACATACCCCTGCATATGCTCTCCCACCAAATTTCCAAAGACAACTCATTGTTAGCACAGGTCTTAATGCACCAACAGGATTTGCAATCGCTCCTGATGGCCGTATATTTATAACTGAACGCGAAGGCGGAGTACGCGTTGTTAAGAATGGACAACTCCTTGATACTCCATTTACAACACTTCCCTCTGCAGCAACTGGAGACAGAGGTCTTGCAGGCATAACATTTGATCCGGATTTTTTGCACAATCACTATGTGTATTTTTATTACACCGATGCCGTTGATTTACATAACAAACTCGTCCGCTTTGACGCCTCAGGAGATGTTGCGACAAGCGGTCCGTTGATTTTGTACGAAACACCTGACGAGTCTTTCTCTCTTCACATTGGTGGAACAGTCCAATTTGGCCCTGAAGGGAAAATATATGTATCAATTGGAGACAACGGAACATTTCCAAATGCGCAAGATATTACCAATCCTCATGGAAAAGTCATTCGTCTTAATCCTGATGGAACAATTCCAACTGATAATCCTTTTTATAATATCCCAGGTGCTGCACAAGAAATTTGGGCAATGGGATTTAGAAATCCGTTTCGTTTTCAATTTGATAGCGCAACCGGTGACATATACGAAGGCGATGTTGGCGAAGCATCCTGGGAAGAAATAAATCATATTATCAAAGGTGGAAATTATGGTTGGCCAGACTGTGAAGGATACTGCAATCCATCAAATCCAAAATATATTGACCCCATTTTTGCCTGGCCGCACGATCCAAACATCGCAGGCGGAAGTGCTGCAAGTGTTGGCGGACCAGTCTATCATGGAGATATGTTTCCAGCAAGTTTTGCTGGCAAACTTTTCTTTGGCGATTATGCACAAGGATGGATAAAGTACATGAATACCGATGGATCTGGTGTAACAGATTTTGAAACAAATTCGGGGGCGGTTGTTGATATGCATGTTGACCCAACGGACGGATCTTTGTATTACTTGGATATTTTCCCCGGAGCATTGTATAAAGTTATTTATTCAACTGGGAATTCTGCACCTATTGCACAAGCATCTGCCGATGCGACGAGCGGCCCTTCTCCGCTGACAGTCCATTTTTCAAGCGCTGGGACAACCGATGCCGATGGCGACACACTCACCTATTTTTGGGATTTTGGTGATGGAACAAATAGCACAGAGACGAATCCAACAAAAGTTTATAGTACAAACGGCACGTATACTGTCGAGTTACATGTAAGTGATGGGCAGTACACAGACCTTGCTGTTCCAATTGTTATTCAGGTTGGTATTCCACCAACAGTCAATATTATCTCCCCTCTTGATAAATCAACCTATAAAGCAGGAGATACAATTAATTATCAAATTCAGGCACAAGATAGTGCGGGAAACAACTTATCTGGAAATTCTGTACAAACAACCGTTGTCTTTCACCATCAAACACACATTCATCCATTCCTTGGCCCAATTCCTGGAACAACTGGACAGTTTACCATTCCAACAACAGGAGAAAGTTCGCCAGTCACTTGGTATGAAATTGATGTAACAGCAACTGATGGCAGTGGACTTGCAACAACAAAAATAATAAATATCTACCCAATTGAATCTAATCTTACTTTTACAAGTAACCCAACGGGACTACAAATTTTGCTTGATGGAATACCAACAACAACACCTTTAAGCACAGCAGGTGTTGTAAACTTCCAAAGAACATTAAGTATCCATCCGTATCAACAGCTAAACGGAAACTACTACACATTCCACAATTGGTCAGATGGCGGCGCGATTACCCATACGATTGCAACACCAGACACAGATGCAACGTACTCTGCTCAGTTTGATACAGCAGCTCCATTCCATGCCGAATATTACGATAATTCTGATTTAACAGGTAATCCAACAATTGTGAGAGACGAACCTGCTATAAATTTTGATTATGGAGATACGGGTTCTCCAGACCCAAGTATTTCTCATGATACATTTTCCGCGCGCTGGACAGCAAACCAATTCTTTGCAGCGGGAAACTACACCTTTACCACAACTACTGATGATGGAGTAAGACTCTATATCGATGGCAATCTTGTGATTGATAAATGGATTGGGCAGCCAACAACAAGTTACACCACAGCTATTGCTCTTACTGAAGGAATCCATGAAATTAAAATGGAATACTTCCAATCATATGGTGGTGCAGTGGCGAAGCTTTCGTGGGATTTATCTCCTAACCAACTAACACCTACTCCCACCCCAACGATTTCACCAACTGCAGAACCCACGTCGACACCATCTGTAACGCCAACAGTCACTCCGACGACAGTACCAACAGTAACGCCTACTCCAACACTTGAACCATCAGCAACGCCAACACAGTCTCCATCACAAACTCCAGCGCCATCAAGTACACCATCAAATACTCCAGCTCCAACAACTAATCCAACCAATACGCCTGTTCCATCTGAGACACCTAGCCTAACACCACAAATAACAATAACCATTACACCACCAACTCCTACGCCAACCTCCGCGCAACCAACGCCCGAACCTACCACTCAACCAACTCCTACCCCTACAAATAGTCAACCACAACCAACTCCAACAATCGTTACAACTCTTACCCCAAGTCCAGTGCCAACAATAACACCAATACCAACGCAACCACAAGTGACTCCATTTCCAACACTCACACAAATCCCAACTCCAACACCAAGCATATCTCCTTTTCCAAAAAATCATCCACCAAAAGGAAAGCACCATAAAAGCTCATGGAATCACAACATGATGTCCGGATTTTTCAAGAATATTAAGAACACATTCACAAATATTTTTTCAGACATAAACTTCTTGGCAGCAAAAAAACCGGAAAAAACTGATAGCAAACGACATGGATATTTATCTAAAAAAACGCCTTTTTATGAATATAATAATTTTATTCAAAAAGACCGGACAGAATGTCTAAGTAGCTGCACAGTTCACTTCTAATTTGATTCCATTTTCCAACTACCAAATTCTAGATCTTGCAAAAATTGGTTGGTGTGCTAGAATGATTCAGAATTTATGCCTCCAAAAATAGTACATGTACCAACAGGACCTGAATCACGACATCCCTTTGGATTTACTTGGCCAGTCTCACCAAGACCAGCAGGATCAGAGGGATTTTATGTGGGAGGATCCCCTAGAACTCCAACTGTTACAACGAGAGAACCTTCATCTACTGCTCCATCTATTCGAGAGATACAACAGAGTCTTCCTTATAAGGATGGGAGTTTTATCAAACTTCCCCTCTCTTTTCCACAATCTCCACAACCAGTCGTTTTGAAACCAGGAGAGGCCCTTCCGTGGGCAGAAGTAGATAGCGAAAATTATATGCTTGTACTTACGCGCGGGAATACAGTTGGAGTTTTACAACTTCCTCAAGCAATAGTAGCAGACGCAACAGAAAGCTTAAAACAAGCACTAGCGTTAGCGATAAAAATGGACTTAAAGATGGGAACTTCTCAAGTCTCTCCAGAAGAGTATTCTGTAACAGCATCGATTATTGGTGGAAAAAAAGTAGATCCATGGGCGCTCATGAATAATTTGAAACAATTTTGTGGTGTTTCAGAAAAGATTCAACGATACCCTCTTCCAGAAAATGGACATTTTGCTGTAGCAATTGATACATTTGGTTACCCACTGCTTCTCACCGACGTCCCAAGCGAACTATTAAAACCCAGAGAGCAAACAAGTCCTCAAGGACGCCGAGACAGAAACTAATAAGAACCATACTTCCGCTTTTATTTCTTATTCTATTATTCACTATTTATTATTTCGTATTCGTTATTGGTTATTGATTATTTCTTATTCATTTTTATTTACTTCCTTCTTACCTCCTCCTGATAGGTTTATTAACCCACTTCGTTAGTGTGATGACATACAGAAAGGAGGTGGTACGATGGGGCTTATTGCAATGATTGTTTTAGGAGCAATTGCAGGATGGATCGCTTCACTGATTAGTCGCAGCAATACTGGACTATTAATGGATATCATTTTAGGTATTGTTGGCGCTGTAATTGGAGGATTTATCATGACATTTTTTGGACAACCAGGTATTACTGGATTTGACTTTTATAGTCTTGTTGTTTCTGTCATTGGAGCTGTTGTGCTCATTTGGGTTGGAAGACTTCTTACTGGATCAACCGGAAGAGCATATAGGTAAACAGAAACCATAAAAGAAAAAGCAAACTATCACGCATCGACGTGATAGTTGCTGTGATATGTTAATATGCTTTCTTAAAATATTTTTACCACTATTTCTCACGCGTTTAACAGAACCTATCTATTATTAGTCTCTAGATATGGTGTACACAGTACTTGGGATGTTTGATACTGTTTCAAAAGTGGAGCACTTAGTACTTGATGCAGAAGCTGCAGGATTTCCTCAGGAAAGAATTTCATGTATGTTGCGTTTTCCAAAAACGCTTTCTCAAAACTATGCACTGTATGCCACTATTGATATCTTACTTGATCTGTACAAACTAACAATTCCGTCTATCGGAACAGTGTTTATTGGTGGTCCTCTTACTGCATCATTTGGCCTTATTGGTGCGACAAATGAAACAATTACCAAGGCAGCAACTGGTCTTGTTGCAGGAGGAATGGTCGGAGCATGTATCGGACTTGGAATGTCAAAATCTTCAGCACTCTCTTTTGAAAAAAAAATTTGTGGGGGGAAAATATTGGTTGGTATTCCCGCAACAGAAGATGAAATTCCTTTCATTCAAGAACTTTTCTCTCAGCATCATGGGAAAGATACTGTAGTTATCAAAACACCAACTCATCAGTATCCCTATCTTCTCTCATCAATTGCTACAAATCAGTCTTCTATAAAACACTACACCTCTTTGTACATGGGAGCAAAAGGTGGGAAAAAATATATGTCTTCACATGCAAAAAAGCAAAAAAATACGTAGAGCAGAAGTATTATAAAAATGCCACCCCAAAAAGCGCACTCGCAAGTCCTAACAAACTCCCACCAATAACGTCAGAAAGCCAGTGTTCGCCTAAATAAATTCTACTTGTCATCATGGTAATATCGTAGGCAATCAGCAAACCCAAAACTAACATTTTTTGTATGTGAGTCAACTTTTTATTTTTCCAAACAATAAAAAATAGCACGGTTGTTAAAAACAATGCGCGAGCAGCATGACCAGATGGGTAAGAGTTTTGTGTACTTACATAAAATTGTGGAAAGTTAAAGACGTCATGAGTCCGTAACATAAATCGAGGTGGAGGTAAATGGTTTACAAATGTCTTTCCAAACACTTCTATACCGTGAAAAGCGAGATAAAAAAATAGAACAATAATTCCCATCAATTTTCTATAAATAATAAGTATTATAAGCAAAATTACACTTACAATTTCAAACTTTCCAACATCACTCAGGAAAGAAAATGGTCCATCAACTTTTGTAGGCAAATGATCCTGAAGTCTTACTGTTGTATTAAAATCTACGTGGACAAAAAGGTTCTTATGGACAAGGTAAGAAAAGAAAATAAAGAATGCAAAGCCACCTGCTCCAGCAAACAGAAAAACCCACCGCGTATTTTTTGGATTTTTTGACATATGTATATGATAACAAAAAACTCTGCGCCAAACATCCTTTATTTACAAACAAAACCAAACAGTCGCTTGCAAATTTTCTCAACTGTACTATAACTAAAATGCATGGTCAGTCGTCGGGAATTTGAAGAGCTCCATCTTGATCAAAGAGGTTTGCTTAACAGATTGGCCTCTCCACTCGAAGACCAAGTAGACATCCCGCAGTGGCATGAAAAGCTCGCACATGTTGAAAGACAAATTCCTGCCTTTACAAAGCAAGATATGGAAGGAGCAGGAGAAGGATTTAAGGGAATTACAACAGTTGACGGGATAAGCTGGTCTTGGTGGATTATCAAAGAAGCATTTCAACTTCCTCATCAATATATTGATACACGAGGGAAAGTGACGGCGCAGAAAGACTGGGCATTTCTATCATTTTCTACACCACTTCGAACTCCTGAAGAAATAACCAAGGCACGAGAGTTTGCTCAGCAGTACGGACGTGCGTTGCAATGCGTTCTTATTCAAAGAGCTTACGATGCACGAAGCCAATTTGGTCTTCGGAGGTAATAATAGCTATACACGCAGTGATTTTAAAAACTCAGTAAATTCTTCGGAAATGTCTGGGTGTTCGAGTGCAAACTCAACAACCGTCTTCATATATTCCAGCTTATTCCCTGTATCATAATATTTTCCATCTTTCACTTCGTATGCAAGAACTCTCTTCCCATCGCCTAACATCAATTTTAGGGCATCGTTATAATATAATTCGTCGCCTTCATTTAAGTTACTTTGAGCTCTATCTAAATAATCAAAAATGTCTGGTGTAAAAATAAATCCAGATACCGTTGCCAAATCAGATGGCGCATTTTGCTTCCCTGGTTTTTCGATAATTTTGTCAATATCTATAAGTCCCGAACGAATTTCTTTTCCTCCAGCAAATCCATATCGTTCGTAATCCTCATCCTTTTGCGCTTTTATGGATGCCAAAACCGAACACTCAAATTCTTCATAAACTTCAATGAGTTGTTGAAAACGTGATTTTGGCGACGCTTTAATAAAATCATCACTCCAGGTATATAGGAATGGCTCATCTCCAATAATCTGGCGAACATTTAGAAGTGGCGTCCCATTTCCATATGGTCCTTTCTGCCTAACATAAATAAAATTTGCCATATCCGCAACTTCTTCGATTGATTCAAGAAGTGGAAGTTTTTTTGGTCCTCCCATGCGAAGATTTTCAACAAGCTCCATAGAAGGTTTATCAAAATGGTCTTCAATGGTACGTTTGTGGTATCCAGTAACAATAATAATATCCTCAATTCCTGCAGCAACTGCTTCCTCAACAACATACTGAATAACAGGCTTATCAACAACTGGAAGCATTTCTTTTGGCATGGCCTTGGTCTGGGGAAGAAATCTGGTTCCAAAACCAGCTGCAGGAATAACTGCCTTACGAATCTTTTTCATAGTTCTTATGTCATCCCGACCGAGTGTAACGAGTGGAGGGATTTCATTCAAATTAGTCACAGAACTCTTTTGTGTGAGATTCCTCGACCACGCTCGGAATGACAAATTGGTATTTTCTATTCTAACCTTTCATCTCTTTACATGTCAATCGATTTTGTGTTACAATTACCAGACTAGTGCAGTATGTCTACACCTCTTAGCTTCTTAATGGAAACCCGTGAGGAGCTGAAAAAAGTGATCTGGCCGACACGCCAAGAGGTAATTAGACTTACAGGAGTCGTAATCGGCGTAAGCGCAATAGTAGGCCTTTTTATAGGTGGCCTCGATTTTATTTTTACGAAACTCCTCTCACTATTAATTAAGTAATTCAGAATTAAAAATATGGATTCACAAAATACAAACCAAGAACAACAACCAGTAATAGCATCCACAAATGCTAAGTGGTACATCGTCCATACCTACTCTGGACACGAAAATAAAGTGTCAAAGGCACTCAAGCAACGTGCCGAGACAATGGGTTTTGCTGAAAAAATTTTAGATATTATTGTTCCAACACGCGAAGTTACCAAGGTAAACCAAGGCAAAAAACAACAAGTCCAAGAAAAAATTTTTCCAGGATACATTCTGGTTAAAATGGATTTAACAGACGAATCATGGATTTTAGTCCGAACAACCCCAGGTGTCACAGCATTTATTGGCGCAGGCAACAAACCAACCCCAATTTCAGAAAAAGAAGTCGAAGCAATTCAAAAGTTTATGAAGCTTGAAGAACCTCTCTATAAAGCTGCATTCGTTGCTGGAGAAGCTGTTAAAATTGTTGACGGACCATTTGCAGATTTCCTTGGAACAATTGAATCAATCGATGAAACCAAAGGCAAACTTAAGGTACTTGTGTCTATTTTCGGTCGCGAAACACCAGTTGAGTTAGATTTCTTACAAGTAAGTAAGATCTAAAGATCTGTCATGCTGGAGCGAAGCGATAGCATCCCACAGAGATTCTATTGGCCTTCGGCCTCCGGAATGACAATTATAAATATATGGCTAAGAAAATTAAAACATTAATAAAACTGAATATTCCTGCTGGAAGTGCAACACCAGCACCACCGGTTGGTCCAGCACTTGGACAACACGGACTTCCAATCATGGAATTTGTTAAGGCATACAACGACAAAACAGCCAAAATGAAAGGCACAATTTTGCCAGTTGTAATTACAGTCTATGAAGACCGCACATTCTCTTTTATTACCAAACAACCCCCAATTGCAGAAATGATTAAAAAAGCACTTGGGAAAGACAAAGGATCTGGCAAACCAGGCAAAGAATCAGCAGGAAGTCTCACATGGGATCAAGCAAAAAAGATTGCAGCAGATAAATTAGAAGATTTAAATACAGACAACGTCGACCAAGCATCTAAAATTGTCGCCGGAGTAGCACGAAGTATGGGAGTTGAGGTTAAGTAATTATGGGAAAAATTAGAGTAAATACTATTGGAGACGAACAACAAGAAGCACAACAAAAAGTTGAGGCAGAAAAACGCCGTGCTGCAAAAGAAGCTGCTAAGCGTGAAACGGTAAGCGAAAAAGATGAACAAGCAGGGGTGACGCGAGTGAAGGGACCCGCTGACGCGCAACAAAGCGAAGCAAAGAGAGCATCTGCGGGAAGAAACGAGCGACAGGACCCCGTTGTTACAGAAGAGAAAAAAGAAAAAAAGGTCATGAAGAAAAAGGCAACAGTTGCCAAAACTCGTTCTCCTCGCTATAACGACTCAGTAAAACTTCGCGATCGTTCAAAAATGTATGGCCTTTCCGAAGCACTTTCTCTCCTTGAGCAAATGAAAAAAGCAAAATTTGACGAAACAGTCGAGCTGCATATTAATACCCTCGACAAAGTAACTGGCAATGTTGTTTTGCCACACGGAACAGGAAAAGAAACCCGCGTTGCTATTCTTGCACCAACCAAAGATCCAAAAGCAGCAGATGACCTCCTTAAAAAAATTGAGGCTGGAAAAATCGAATTTGATGTTCTCATTGCAACACCAGATGCAATGCCACGTTTGGCAAAAGTTGCAAGAGTTCTTGGTCCAAAAGGACTTATGCCAAATCCAAAAAGTGGAACAGTTACACCAAAGCCTGAAGAAGTTGCAGAAAAATTCAAAGGTGGACAGGTTAATTTTAAGACAGAAGCTAAAGCAAATGTCATCCATGTTGCTGTTGGGAAAATTAGTTTTGGTAAAGACAAACTTTCTGCAAATATTTCATCCTTTTTGGCAGCAGTTGATACTACTAAAGTAAGAAATATCTACCTAAAGTCCACTATGAGCCCTTCTCTCAAGCTTGCACGGTAATTACATTTTAATTTTTCATCATTTATACCAAAAGAGATGGACCTCTCCGATAATTTACTACGGGACTTTTTCGACGTGCAGAGTCAATCGGAATTGGTCCCACTCCAATTGAAAAAATAGGAAAATTCTCTGGTATATCAAAATACCCATATTCAACCTGCGTCACCCGTCTACCCCTCCCAACAGTTGCCCGTGCGACATACATATCATTGTGTTCCCCTTTTCCAAACCCAACAATTTCTTGTAGATGACGATAATTATCTCTTCGAACATGAAAATATGTTGTCGGCGAGTGACTTTTGCGCAATTCTGAAATTTCCTCGTATAATCCTTCTTGCCTAACCTTTGGAATAACATATTGCACTCTCTCAATACGATCATCCTCAATATCTGGCATAGTATAAATTTCTCCCGATCTCATAAATTCACTAATTTCATGACCTAAAAGCATAAATCCATGTACTTGTAACACATCTACATCAGGCGAGTCTTGTTGGGGCTGTTTATGTTGATTTGCAGACCTAGATGAGCGTTTTTCAAATGAAACAATTCTCCTCTTTTCCATGCACAAACTCTACAAATACACCTTCAGAAAATAGGAAGAAATTTTGTATTGGTAGAGTAAGAACTCTATTTATATCAAGAATCTTGTAATCAAATCAAATATTCATTAGCATATTATTATGGCGGAAGTAGCATCACCAGGAGTAAGAATGCGAGAAAAAGTTCGATCTAGAATTGAGCGTAAGATTATTGAACCCCCAATGAGCAAAGATTATGCGGAAAGACAATGGCGCCCAGAACAATCAGTAATTGACATCATCCAAAATCATTTAGATGCAACACAAATCCGAGGAGAGAAATTATTTCTTAAATTAGCAGGAATAGAAGAAAAATACGATCCTGCAAATGGTAGGCAACAAAAAATATTCTTTCTCATGGACAGACTACACTTATATCCAGAAGATAGAGAAATTACTGAAAATGCCTATGATCAACTTGCAAAAATAGTTCCAGGAATATCACCTCTCGAACAACTACAAGAACAATTAAAAGATATCCCTCAACGACCAACAATCATGCTGAAAATATCTAATGGAGAAGAAACAAAATATGTTGCATATGAAGCGATTGGCGAATTCGACTCATCTTGGCATATTGAGGGATTTCGTGTTCAAGATGATGGAGCGGGTTTTGAGCCAGACTTACTCGCAGGACCCGGACTTACTATGAAAAAGGGGCACCCTAGGACTCGGGGAGGAATTGGAGAGGGACTAAAAGTAAGTGTTAACCGCCTTGTTGCAGATGATGTAAATGTTTCTATTGTCTCATCAACTCCTGATGGTATTTGGGAAGCGAAACCATTTCATGAGGATGGAAAATTAAAATTTTCTGTACAAACATCAACAGATACTCTACATACACATAAAGGGAAAAAATCTGGATCGTTGACAGAAGTGGACTTTACAAATGCACTTTCTGAGAGCGTAGATTCAGGTCATACAAGAAAAGCAAAATTGACAACAATGATTAACGCATTAGACCCGCGTATAGGAGAGGGTTTGGGAAAATACTTTGTTGAATTTAGCGACCGAGTCTTTACACCAATTCAAAAAACTGTAGACCTTACGGTTATGAGCGACCAAGATGCAGCTGATGACCACAAAGGCATTCCTTCCTTAGACTTTCGAGTTTCCCAACGACCATCAGAAATTTCCAGAGTTTATGTCCGGGGCGTCTATATTTCAGAGCGCGGAGATACTTTATTTGACTACGACTTGCCAAAATGGGGATTTACTGGCGCAGATAGAAAAGGGGTAAAGCTAAGTGTATTTAGAGAAGGAGTACGACAACTTATTGGAGCAACAACAGATACTCAGGTAATTCAAACAATGGTTCATGCAATGCGTGAAAATACAGGTACTCTTGAAATGAACCTTCTTTGGAGAGCATCTCTACAGTTTACTGCTGTACAGAAAGATTTATGGAGACAAATAACAGAGGAAACGAATGAATTTGTCTTGGGAAAAACAATTTACGCTTCTATGGGAACAAAACTTGAAGATATTCGAACTGCAGAAACAAATGGATACAAAGTAATTATGATGTATAAATCAGAACATGTAGACTTTTTACGATCATTGTATAAACCCGATGATGTTGTTGTTATTAGTCAACTTATCCATAATGAAGAAGTCACTCCTCCAGAAGCAAACGTAGCAACAAATGTTATGAAACTCATTGCTCCTGTAAGAATCGAAATGATGCGATTTCTTGCTGACAATCCAACGTTACTTGATGGACTTACACCAAACGGACTTGAAGCAATGAGCAGTCTTCCTGCGTACCAAGAGGATGAAACTAATGGTTCACCACACAATTCGCTTCCTTTATATTATTTGGACAAAGATAAAAGATTGTATGTAAAGCCTGAATATGTTGAAAGAGTCTTACTTGATTTTCCTCTTGAAACAGCCACATGGATTGCATTAACAAATGTTTTGCTTGAATCTCCAACATTCAATGTACCTACACAAAATGTGTTAACTAGGTTACTGGGTAATGGACTACGAGAAGCAAATACAAAACTTGGTCAACTCGAACTTCCTAATGTACATATAGACGAATCAGGAATGTTTGTTATAGATTTTTCTTCTCGCGAAGAAGCGCATCAAGTACAAGAACTCATAGCAGTTGGACAACAAATAGAGCGCGCACAAAGACCGCGATCATCTTTGGAAGAAATACAACAGGCTCTTACTGCAATAAGGGTACATATGGATAACCAAACTGTTTATTCGGGACAAGGATTAAAAAAAACACTTTTTGTAAACAATACACTTGACGAACTAGAGGGAAACCGTCCTTTTAAGATTAATACTACTATTCACACTCCAAATAACCCACACTATGGAGAAGCTCGCATAAAACTCGATCCATATTACTTGGTTGATGGTACAGTATACAAATTATCCGATGACCTAACGTTAGAGCCAGTTGAAGCAACAACGCTATCTTCTTCTCAATATGTGTCCCCTCAAGTTGATGAAACTCCTACTCCAGATTATGCACGATTCTTAGAAAGTCTCCATATGGCCCTTGCAACAGACAAACAGCAACCTGATCCATTTTCAATTATAATCGACCCAAGAAGAACAAAACCCTTAAATACAACTCCAGAAAGTCCATATACTAATGTATTATCAGATGTATTGGATATGTACGGATTTTTACTCAAGTCTCCTGATAAACTTTCTACACGAGAAAGAGCATATTTATCAATATTGGATTTTTCCTTTTTCGATGAGTATCTTTATCCTGATGAAGCAACACCAAAAGTGCTTTCGCTTCCTCGCGACCGACAACGAGCACACTTTCAGATCGATAAACTCACTCCCCAAGCCTTCATTCCTCTTGAACTGGAACCAGGAGAGCAAATACTTTTACAACTTACAACACCAAGTAATCCAAGTAGAGTTGTACAAATTGAGGTGCGAAGAAAAGGCGATCAATTTACTGCAACGCGCGTAGCTCCAGATGAGCCTGCAGCAACAATCTCCCGTGGAGAAAAAGTGTCCACTGAACTTGGCAATTTATCTTGCGCACTCTTTGGGTCTGCACTAAAACTTGAAGGAGGTATAAATTACAGTATTACAGCAATTCGTGGAGGAAAAATTCAGAAACCGGAAAAACTCGAAACAAACCGTGGTAAAAAAGAGATAACAGTTGAACTTGAGATTGATTACCGGCAACATGTTTGGAAGGATGAGTTAAGAAATTTACTCGATGGATGGGCAAACCATCAAGACGCAGATCGTCTACAAAAACCTCAACTTACCTATACTGTCGTTAATACAGCAACTGGAGAAATTCTACATAATATTTCAGAAAAAATTCTACAAGCTCTTCATTTACCTAACGGGCAACCTGGCACATGGGAAATTGTTGAATTTATGCTTAAAGATAAAGGAGGAGGATTCCCAACAGAATATATTACAATCCTTGGAGATTCATCAAAATCAGAAGATGAAGTTGGAAAAAATGGAGAAGGGTTAAAACTCATTATGATTTCCGCAGTCAGAGCAGGAATTCATGCAGAAATAGCATCAAGAGATTGGACTGCCAAACCATCTTTTTATACAAAACCAATTAAAGATCATGAGCGTGAAATACACGAAGAATTTAGACTCTTAAGATACGATATGACATGGACTCCAGATGGAAGATATCGAGAAGGCTCCTACACAAGATTTTCTTTATTACCTAAGGATGTATTACAAAATGGTAATAGACTTTCACAAGAGCAGCTAAATCTACTCAATCAGCAATTACAGGGAACTTCTGAACAAATCACCAACTGGAAAGCATGGACTCAAATTGTTGATGCTCGTATGGGAGACGACAATGAGCATTATGGTATGCATCGTTTTGTCCTTGACCCAAAAGAAATTGGAGATACAACGGTAACAGTACTTCCTGAAAGATCCGGTAAAATTTTTGAAAAAGGGATTACTATTCCCGAAGTCGAACGCGGAGATCATTTTTTATTTGGATATAATATAGACGAAACCATAATTAATACAAGGGAAAGAAATACCTACGATGGAGATCGCCTTGATAAAGCGTTAAGAACATATTATCGTAACCTAACAGACATTGAGGTTATGAAAGCAATATTGCAACACGCAAAGGAACATCCTCAAGACACTACTGACTACTACGAATATCAGATTCTCGCAGATCTTGCTCCAATAATTGAATTTGGGGCAAAAGGACTATGGGAGCAAGCATTCTACGAAGTCTTTGGAAACAATGCAATTCTCTCTCTTTCTCCTATTCAACATCGACAATATGCCCCCAGAATACGGTCTAAAAAGTTAGACATTGCAGATGTTGTAGATATAGATATAGAGGACCATAGGATGCTGAATAAGACGAGGGATTTTTCACATCATATTTCTCCTGAAATCGAAGGAGCAATCGCAATGGAAAGACATCTTGTTGGTCGTAATTTAGTCCTCTTACCTCCAAGTCTTGCACAATTTTGTTATGACTTAGATGTATATTCTTCAAGAAACTATACACTTGAAGTAAACGTAAGAGATATTCCTACCTCACCGGAAACCAACCAATTTCTTGCAGACACTACTCACCAGGTAGCAGAAACAATGGCAGATGTTCTTGAATTTTTACTTGATAATCCTGATCCGATAATCGGTAACTATATTCGCTCAATAACACCAGAAGAAAAATTAAGAGAAAAAATTAGACAAGCACGAAATGGTATTCCTCTAGAAAATGTTCATATTAAAGCAACCTCATGGCCGTGGCTTGGTGGCGTAAGTCTTCTATCTAATACGTTAGAACTTAAAATAAATGCCTCTCTTCTTAAAAGAGGGAAAACAGATGAGGAAAACGATAACATATCAAAAGCACTTGTAGATACGATTGCTCATGAATTAGTGCATTTATTTTTTGGTCAGAAAGACTATACAAAGGGATTTCAGGAAGCTCTTGTTGCAATGGCAATAGGCGGGAAAAGATTAGGGAAAATGATAGTTAACTAAAAATAAATTAAGAAAAAAAATTATTTCACCACTCTTAATTTTCTCCTGGCTGTTTCTCTAGAACGAATTGCTTTTTTTAATTTATTTGGGCCTTTTGGCGGATTCAGATTTTCATCAATAAATGCAGCAGTTGTTGTATATAAACCATACCCTTCCCCTGCCCGATTAATGTGCACAAGAGCAACTCGTCCTGGATTACCTGGAATTCTTGGATACGATGGGTCTTCAAATTGTACGACAAAAAAATTTACACCATAGTATTTACGTTGAAAAACTCTCCACCCATCAATCTCGCCTTTTTGAGCGTTCATTAATAAGGAGTACGTTGCAGAACGATATGCAGCAGAAATTTCTGATCTATCTGGAACATCTACCCGTATAAATTCTTCCCACTCTGCTCTTTCAGGAGGTCCACCTCTATCAAGTGCTGTAAATTCAAATGGATAACGTCCGACTGGAGGATTATGTTTTCTCGAATTTTTTTCTGGAGATTCTTGTTCTCTTGCCTCTCCTATCTGTCCTAAAATCTCTTCTGGCAAATTACCTTTTTCCAACCTCCACCCATGAGGTAACTTACTAGGCCCTCCTTCTGGCCCTTGTGGTGTTGACATATTTGTTAGGCAGTATACTAAAAACTGCGTGGAGATACAAATTTGCCAAACAAACTATCATCTTCTAGCTGGGGTTTGGAACTCAAGAGGCGGTCGTAAAGGTCTTTGGGGTTTGTATTTTTTCAGGCGTAACTCAAGTTGAGTCATTCGCTCATTTGCCAAAACAGTCCCAGTCACTTCTGACTGTCTCTCTATTGATAGGATCTGTGGACCAACAATAATAACAGTATTTCTCACAATCCCCGAGCTTTCTCTTCGTGTTTTCTCTTTTATTTTTATATCCGGGTGAACATCTAAAAAGGGAAAATTATCATACATTTCTTCCTGGACTTCTCGTTGCAACATGCATCGCACCTGTGTTCCTTCATTACGCATCAACGCATCAAACATACTGTTAAATCTACCTGTTAATAAAAATCGTTCTAAAACAATGAGTGGGACATCAACATCGCGAAGCAAAATCCGGTCAAAATATCCTGGTTGGACAGGTGTCCGTCCATACCGTTCTCTATATCTATCTGTAAATTCTGATTCAGGTACAACTACATCTCTTTTTTCCATAAGGTTAGTCTAAAAATGTGGTATTACAGGAAAAGGAAATAGCAGCAAGAAGGCCGTAAGAAGAAATTATGCTAAGACTGGTGGTAAATTAGACACTCTTTGTCGTCTAGTTCTTCTGTACTCAGCAAGAGAAATAATTTTTTTATTTGGTGGTTCAACATCAGGGGCTGGGTTAATCCAAAAAGTCATCGAAGAAACTCCTTCCTTTGTAACTGTCGCACGCGCAATATTTTCACCATCAAGAGACCTTGATGCAGCAGTTAGTGATTGATATTTCCCTCTATCAGTAATAGAAGAAATTGTTACTTTAGATCGCCGATCAAGCATTTTTTCTTGTAGACCTTCCAGAAGTCCTCTTCTTCCAACTCTTGGAACACTAAAAACAATTTTGTCATAATAATTTGTTTGTTCACCGGAGAGCCGCAATACTTCTCCTGTGTGCCAGAAATGTTCTAATTCCTCCATTGTCGGAATAATGCCTGCAACACGAAGTACTTGTTTTTCATCCGATGGACTACTATTTGAAAAAACAGTAGACCTTGATGGAGCAAGACTTGGGAAAGGAATAATAGTGTGTTCTGGTAGAGGCATAGCCAACTAATAACGAAATACATTTAAAAAAAACTTGAAGAATAGGAATAAAGAGATAAGAAAAACACAAAAAACTACTGGATACTTTTTTTATCCATAGTTTCTTGCAAAAATGCAGCTGCTCCATTTTCTGAGGTAAAAATAGCTTCAATAACCTTTGGGTCAGTATTTGTCCATGGCATTGCAGAATTTCCTTCACCCAAATCAATGCGAAGTAAAACAACACGGGCTCTTCCTAGATCGATAGTCACAGTATGCATATTTCCATGATAGCGTTTGGCATCTGCAATTTTTAATAAATGATATGCAGTACCCCTTCCATCATGAACAAGTCTCACTTGATAATCTAGTCCACTTGGCCATCGCCCCTCTACAATTTCATCTTCTAAAAAATTTCCATGGGGTTTTTCGTAGAGAATATTTTCTCCTTCTACAACCTCAGCAATAGTTGCAACATGTTGGTACCGCGCGTCTTGCATTCCATGAATATCACGCGAAAGATACTCCTCAATTTGGCTGGTATGCATAAGAGAAAAAGGCACTTCTGGATTTCTTTGCAAAGGCGTTGCAGCATCACGGGTCCGTTCTTTTTCCTTTCGCATTGCAGCTACACGTGCATCTGCTGTTTTTTTGTCTGGGCCACGACGTCTTATCTTTTTCTTTGTTTTTTTAGGAACTACAGCCCTTTCTTCAGGTGGAGATATTGCTTTTTGCGGGCCATTTGCTTCTGTTGTCATAGATATGTGCTACTTAGATCACTAGAAATAATTTGAACATAATATAGTTTCATTAATAATCAAATTAACTGTTATTATAAATCATTAATATATGCATAAACTAATGATTTTAAACTGATTGTTTATTCATTCTTCACAACTCGCATACGAGCACGTTTTGCTGCATGGACTGATGGATGATCTTGCCAGTCAACATGCGAGAAAGTAACATGTTCTGCTTGTCCTTCATCATTTAGACCAACAACTGCACATATTTGTTGTCTTGCAGTCGTAAGTCGCTGATACAATCTTAACTCATGAATCTTACCTTCTTCATCGGGTTTGCCCTGTTCATATGGCAAATCAAACATATCACGGATTAGATATAGATGAGGCAAAAATAGTAACTGAGACGAAGAATCTACCAGATATTGTCTTCCAACTTCACTAGTATGCCCATACACTAGTACAGTCCCAACATATTCAGGAGAAAATGCAAATTGCCGACTTTCTTGTTTCTTCACCGCCATACGTCTTCTAGACAAATGCAAGAGTACTCCCCTTTCACCTTGTTGACCACGCTCATTGCCTCTACTACTCATCGTTTGCTTACAGTGACTGCAAGCCGCGAAAAATATGTAAGAGCAGTATATGAAAAGGGTAATAGGCCGAGCTGAAAGAGGTTACATAAACTGAATACAGATTTTTCTAATTAAATGCGTGTATATTTTATAAGTAAAATTGATATTTAAAATAATTTTTTGAACATTAAATATGTTTGTTACCCAATTCTTCCCTCTTCAACCATACTATCAACTACTTCTCTTGCAGAAGGTACTCCTTTACCAACAAGTGCGCCAGTAATAACCTCCTCCACTTGAGATGAAACTCGTAATGCTTGACCTCTTGCAGTTGTAAAAAGATCAAGATGAGAATCCAAATTAATATTTATTTTTGAAGTATCAAGCAGATAAATAACTCTTTCAGAACGTGGTACAGAATATATATAGATACTCATTCCGCCATTAACGAAGCTTTGCTGTGCATAATGTAATCCTGCTATATCTGCCTCGTTCCAACCGGATGGCTTAAATGTAGCAAATTGTTCTGAGTCAGAAGAGAAAAATACTCCTTGTGAATCGTCCACAACAGCTCCTGGCTGTTCGACAATTCTGTTAATCAAACGTCCCTTTCGTGCATCAACCACTTTTTCTACTTCTGTAGACTCTCCCCTTAGACAGGAAATAACTGCGAGTCCATTTTGATTTTTGGCAATTGCTTCAACAATTGCCTCCCACGCGTTGAGAGGATTTGAAATAAGAGCTGATACTTCTGGCTCTTTTGCTGCTTCTCTTGCTGCTCTTCGCACAGAAGCTTCCTGCGCTTTTTGAACTGCTTTTCCTAACAAAAGAGGGACATGCGTTGGACTTAAAATTCCCTCCGCCCGCCGTTTTGCTATTTCAATATGATCTGCACTGCTCAGTCTATTTTTAGGTTCTTTAAAAGCAAATATCAGACTATTAAATGTTTGCCACTGCTCTGGGGTTACTATAATTTGTGTTCGTTGATCCTTTGCGAACGGACTATTTGCAACAGGCAAAATTGGAGAATTTTCTCCACGATCTCGTAAAAAACTTACTGTTTGAAAAACAAACTGCTCTATAACTGGTCGCTGCCATTTTGGTAAAGAAGGAATTGAACGACTGAGTGCTGCTACCCTATTTGCAACAGCCTGATAGCTTAAAGGTTCTTCTCCCAATCTTTCACTGAGTAGTGTTAATGCAGTAATCACCGTATTAAACGCTTCGCTGCTAAATTTGTCATGAAAGATATCAGGGTATTCAATTGCCAGATCACCTTTTCGAAAGTGAAAAAGAAATACACGATTATCCTCACGAGGAGCCATATAAGTTAGGAAAAATTCTCCTGCTAAATCTGTTAAGTTTTTTCCAACCCGATTAGGATCTGACTTGGTTACGCCAACGAGTTGTTTTTGAGTAGTAACATACGGTTGTCCCAATTCTACAGTTTCTTTTCCTTCTCTTACTAATGAATCAAATATTCTCCATCGAACTGTTGGTGAATCCATTTCTTCTTTTGGACTTCCCGTACCAAACATTCCCAAATACAACTGAGGTGTTTTTGCACAAGAGATAGAATTCTTGATCCTGCATCAATAACATAATTTCTTTCTCTATCATCTTGGGCAATTTTTTTGGAAAATGTATACCGCTCTGCCCCTTGTTGGCCTTCAGGAAGTGGTACTTTTTCCAGCAAACCAAAACTAACAAGAGCATCAAAGTGTGATTTTTGGCTAGAGGGATTAACTTCTGTGGCAGTTGTTGGCAATTGAGGTCTTTGGAAATTTCCTGCAATAACATCTCTTTTTACACTTTCCCATGGCTCAATCTGTAAACGATTCACAACATTAACAAGTTGATTAGGAGTAAATGATACCTGAGGAGCATCAATGCTTATTAACGCACATAAAAGAGTTCCTATGCATCTAAATTCACCGCCAGAGCCAGACCAAGCACGCGCTAACCGCTCAGAGGAGAATCTTCCCCATTCTTTACCTTCTACACTCCCTCGACCTCGACCTTTTCTCTCAACTGCATCAGTCATAATTATATTATAGGACTAAATAAATAGGAAAGCAAATGCTGGATAAATTTATGTTGACTCTCTCACCTCTTTCCGCTATAATAGCTATATCCAAAGACAGTAGGTTGAGAGAAGGGCAATTCCTCTATAAATCCTACCGAGGACTACATGTCATCCTGAACTCGTTTCAGGATCCCAAAAAGATTCCGAAATAAATTCGGAATGACACAAAAGTACTCGCTTTGGGCGAGTTTTTTTATGGATAAAACAACAAAGAAAGTCAGTCCAAATAGAGTAAAAAAGCAAGAATTAGTTGCCGAACTTTCTACAAAAGTTGCTAAATCTAAGGCAATGGTGTTTACAAATTATACTGGTCTTACCCACAAGCAACTGGAAACATTCAAAAGGGAAATTAAGAAAGCAGATGCAGAATTTGTTGTTGCAAAAAATACTCTTTTAAAACGGACTCTCACTGATGCCAACCTTGAAACAGGAGATGCAAAAAACTTTGATTTGCCAACTGGTGCAATGTTTTTGTATGGCGATGTTGTTACCCCGTTAAAGGCCTTGGCACAGATGGTAAAAGATTTTGAAAAACCTCAAATTAAATTTGGTCTTCTTGAAGGCAGACTCATGACAGACAAAGAAGTTCTTAAGCTCTCTACCCTTCCATCCCGCGAACAACTTCTTGCACAACTTATGGGTATGATGAAATCTCCAGTTCAGGGACTTCACAGAGCACTTTCTTGGAATTTACAAAAATTTGTGATGACACTTTCTGCAGTTCAAAAGCAGAAAGCATAAAGGGGGTGACAACATATGGCAAAACTTACACAAGAAGAATTTTTGAAAGCAGTCGAAGAAATGTCCGTTTTGGAGTTGGCAGATTTAGTCAAAGCAATGGAAGAAAAGTTTGGCGTTTCTGCAGCAGCAATGGCAGTTGCAGCAGCACCAGCCGCTGGCGCACCAGCAGCAGGAGCAGCACCAGCTGAAGAACAAACAGTCTTCAACGTAGTTTTGGCAGCAGCAGGCGCAAATAAGATCGCTGTCATTAAGGCGATCCGCGAGCTCGTTCCAACACTAGGTCTTACAGAAGCAAAAGCATTAGCAGATTCAGCTCCAAAGGAAGTATTGACTGCAGTTAACAAAGAAACAGCAAATACAGCAAAAGAAAAACTTACAGCAGCAGGCGCAACCGTCGAGCTGAAGTAAGCACTTTTGTCATCCTGAACTCGTTTCAGGATCTTATGCTGAAAAGCAAATCAGGTTCAAGGATAACCTCTTTGAACCTGATTTTTTGTGACAAATTGTTGACTTCTCTTGAGTGCTATAGTACTATTCCCATTATGCCAATTGAAGTCAGATATTACCTTTGGGAGTTTATCCCTCTGGGTAGACGAACATTGGATAAGGGAGAATCAATCACCATTCCTTCCTCCCGTCGGGGTGATAAAAAACAAACAGTAACTGCCAAGGCAAATGGAGTCGTTGAAGTATCTGATAGCAATAGTACAGAAGGCAAACTACAAAATGTACAAAGTCAACCAATAACTCGATTTGGAAGATTTTTGACTGTAGAAATTACCTCTGGACAATATCATTGAAGATGTATTTTTCCTAAGTAAATTACTTCCCTTGTTAATTTTTTAGATCTCCTTTTTCTTGAAGATATGAGTCATATTATTATAAGCTATATATTTTAAAACACTATTTTGTGGATAAAATGAGGAAAAATAGTACTACAAGATGTTATGAAAATTTGATATACTCTCTTTATGAATTCTGAACTAAACTCACGAGCACGAAAGGATATAATAAAGAGATTAAATAAAGATGCGAGAGCTTCCCGCAGAGCACGACGGATACATGCAGTAAAAGATGCAGTGCAACGGGCTCAAAGTACTGCAGAAAATACTCTAAATTGGATATATAAACAAGAGCAACATTTGATAGATTCCGCTTATCAGCTTGATGAACAACATCCTGTTGCAACAGGAGTAAGTCGATCAACAGTCTTGGCAGCCGTTGGACTGTATTTTTTGGCAGAAGGATTTCCCAATATAGCAATTCCGCTTTTTTTTCTTAGTGGAGTTAACGCCTATCATACAAGACGCCGCATTCACAAGCAATAAAAATTCTTTACAAACATTTTTCTTCTTTGACACAACGCTTGTACTTTCTGCCCACTTCGTGATACCCTAACGAGCAAATGATATCTCCAGAGCGTCATATCGCAGTTGTTCATGGATATATAGAGCATCCTTCTCCTTTCAAACCAGGATTAAAAATACAAAAACCAGATATCAAAGCACGGATGACACTCCTTGCAATAGGAAATCTTATTCAGCAAGGGAAAATAGATACAGTTATTTTAAACACCTCTTGCCTAATGCCTCAAACACCCCAAGAGTTAGCAAGCGGAAGAGCTCCTCAAATTGTGGCAGAACAAATGGCACAACAACTGCGTCGTAATCACCCAGATAGAAATCTGCGGATTATTGTGGAAGCAAATGCATCTATCACTCGCGAAGAATCAGAATCAGCTGCAGAGATTGCTAAAAAATATGGTCTTAACCCTTTGGAAATAATTGCAGTAGGAGCAAAACCACATAGAAGAAGAATTAGGAGGTCAACAGATGACGCATTTGGTAAAGGAAAAGTTATGGTTGCAAGCATAGAAGACCTTGTATATATGTCTTCTTTCACAGGAAAGAATTTCCTTGCAACTATTGTATCTCAATATCAAGAATCTTCACAGTATACATGGATGCAACAGAAGGAATTTATCCTTAATATCATTGATGCACTTCCTTTTGGAAATGTTTTTATTAAACTTTTAAATAGAATACAAGGAGATAATAAAACTCTTGCATTAGGTGTGCAGAAATTTGCACAGCGACTTATTGGAGCATAGCAATAATTTTTCCCCTTGACACCAATGTTATACTTTGTTATTTTATAAGTGATTAATCATCATATTGATTTACAAAAGATTAGTTGCGAGCCTATGACAGATCAAAATCTATCAATCAACAACCTTCCGGATCTTTTAACTGTTAAAGAAGTTGCTCAACTGCTTCGCGTGTCTGTCTTGACAGTAAAAAGATGGGGCAAAAGAGGCAAACTTCCAGCAATCAGAATTAATTCCCGCGGTGATAGACGTTACAAAAAAGAAGCAGTCCTCTGGCTCCTCGGCATGCAACAAAAAACCGCATAAGAAATTAACCTGATTACCTAATTGATCTAATTAATTCTAACAAATCCCAATATCTCGCTTGTCATTGCGAGTTATGCAAAGCAGCACGAAGTAATCTCATGCAATGGGAGCAAACTCATCACAATACGCTCTCAAATTTTTTACTTGTCATTGCAAGCGAAGCGTGGCAATCTCTATACTACATTCATGTTCACAAAGCAGTATTATGTCTACATTGTTACAAATAAAATTGATACTGTTTTATATGTAGGAATAACAAATGATCTTATTCGAAGAATCGATCAATACAAACAAGGTATCGGACCTGCATTTACTTCAAAATATCATATTAACAAACTCGTATACTACGAAATCACAAACGACATTAATGAAGCAATTAATAGAGAAAAACAAATTAAGGCTGGTTCTAGAAAAAAGAAAATTGAACTAATAGAAAGTATAAACCCAACATGGAAAGATCTATATGATTATATTCTTTTATGAGATTGCTTCGTCTTCTGCAAAGCAGAATTCCTCGCAATGACAAAATGACGACTCTCAATGACAAGATATTAAAGATGAATTTTTTTGCAATTTTAAAAAGAGGAGGAAATCTCTTTCCTATTATCTTTGCTCAAATGTCCTTATTAAGTTTAGGACCAAAAATAATAGACTAAGAAGTATTAACAGAAATAAATCTGTAAAATTACCTGCCAGTTTTTTTACAGATAGATCGATTGGTTCTTTATATTTTACCAAACCGTGTCAAGAAATTCAGTAAGAAACCTCTTACGAAGACAAAAGATACCTTTGCAACCCTTGCTGTGGGTTATCAAGAATCTTCTTCCATTCTGCTGAATCATATTCCACCTCGCTTAGCTTTACTAAATCAAGACTACTTAGTAATGTAACAACCTTTTCTGTTTCATGTGAATCATTTGGATATAGCTTTGGAACAATATCAAAAAGCCCAATAAGATATGGCTGTCCCATCATCGGAACAACAGGGACTTCTACTCCTTTACTAGTATCATCAAAAACAATATTTTGCATATACGTATCATTCCTATGCGCATTTGCCAACGCGTACATACGATTATCTCCTGATAATTTATCGTAATAGGCAATAGCTTCATCAGATGGAGATAATCGTTTCATTTCCCCAAAAGCAGCAGCTTGCTCAACAACAATGGCAAGCGCCTCTTCTGTCGCTCGTGCCAGTAATCCATCTTTACTTTTTTCCCCTGCCGAAAAATCTTCAACTATTCTTCTATATCTTGATAAATACTCTCGACCAATTCTGTTTGGAGACCATCCACCGTAATCTAATCCAGATAAAATTGTTTGTATACTTGTTTCACTAAGATGAAAATCTTCTGTTTGTAATTCTGCCTGTCGCTGATGAACACGTTCATGTAATAAGTGAAGTACTAATCTGATTATCTTTTCTTGCTCTTCTTTTTTTGATATATTTTTTCTTCTATATGGGTTACGAGCAAATTCGGATGGATAAAAATCCCCAGTTTTAATACCAATGTAGTATGTTCCATCAAGTCTCCCCAGATGCATTGCCGTCACCTCTGCCGACGCGTTTGATCCTCCTTCCTGAGGAAATTCATTTTCGTTATAGAATAAAAAAAGCTTTGTAGGTTCTTGAGGAACCAATTCGGGAAAATATCGAAGTAAAAGCTTTGTTGACTCATTATATAACTGCTCGACTTTTGCAAGTTCTCGCTGTTCATCCATTTCAAACTGCATTGATCCTAAAAATGAACCTAGCTGAACTTCATCATCTCCTCTATCTCCCTGAATCGTTTGACTTTTTATAATCTCACGTAAGCGTGGAGATAATGGCCGCATATTTTCAAGAAATGAAATAGGTAACCAAGTATGAAGTAATTCTTCAGTAATCCCATGTTTTCTTGCCCATGCTGTTGCATGTCTATGCTCACCAACTAGTTGTGGCATAGAATCAAGGAGCTGTTCTCGATTAACATTTACTCGCTGAACAAATGCTAATGCTTCTTTTTTAGAACGGCTCAGGTATTGGTATTGATGGTTAGAGTCTAATGCTTGTACAGCTTGTAGTTGAACATTTCTTTCTTTGTGGAACATAAGTAATACTCACACTCCTCGGTGATATGTCGCTTGGTGATGGCGGAGGATTTTTTCTTTATCAGGACTATCAAAATGTTCTTGAATAAATTCCATTGTCTCTGCGGGATCTTGCGTATTTACATACACATTTGTTGCGAGTTCGAATCCTCCCAGTCTTTTTTGCCGTGGAATAATTCGAATATACCAATTGTTCCAGGGAGAAATAAAATAATTAAATGGAAATTCATGTCCATGACGAAGACTCAAAATCATAATAAGCCGCTGCAGTGTATTTGCTAAATCATGAAGCTGCAAATCACTACTATCAGCAAATGTTCCGGCCTGTAGACGCGGAGCAATCCATACTTCGTCAGGCCACATCGAGGCACGCGGAGCAAATAAAGAAAAATGTTCTGTTTGTTTTACCAAACCATCCACGACTGGAAGATGCATGATATCAAGAGTAACGTGCCTTGGAATTACCACAAGTTGAGAATGAGGATGTTGCAAACTTTCCCCACCATCCTGACCATGATTTTGAAAAATAAGCACATTCCCCTCCCCTTGCAACGCACGAAACCTATCTCTATACACATGAAGGAGTGAAAAAACATTTCCAAGAGGCAACTCATCAATATTTTTGTGATGATCGGGTGAATGAATAATAATCTCATGAATTGGTGCAAATGGAAATTTATTTGCAATGACCCGTACATCCCAATTACTGTCTCCCTCCTTTCCTCCTAATCGATATATTTCTTTTTCCTCGGCTTCTCGTCCGGGACAAAATGGACACACTGGAACTTGTCCATTTCCAATATCTGGACGGGACGCGCGACGAGGAGCACTAATCACCCAATTATGAGAAAAAACATCGTGTAAAAATGAGTAATCAGGCATATTCTATTACCATGTTACTACATTTTTTTAGCAAGAGCTAACCGAGAGAAGGAGTATGCTAGTTAAGCGTAAAGTGAGAAGCGCCAAACGTTAAAAGATTGTCATTCCGAGTGCAGCAAAGCGAAATCGAGGAATCTATCTTAGCAGAGTTTGTAAACTCATTTGTGTAAGATCCCTCCACTTTCCTTTGACAAGCTCAGGATCGGTCGGGATGACACAATTATCTTACCGCTTCTCGCTTACCGCTTTTCGCTTATGAGAATTGGAATACTTGGAACAATCTGGCTCAACACTCCTCCTCGTGATTACGGAGGAACAGAACAAATTATTTATAATCTTGTCAATGGACTCAGTAAACGCGGACACGACGTCACACTCTTTGGCCCACAAACCGCACAGATAAAAGCACGTCTTTTCCCAACTGTTAAATTTCCTCTTCGCGATCTTAAAATTCCATGGACTGACATTTTGTATCATTTGTATCATATTACCCAGGCCTACGATCATAGTAATCAATTTGATATTTTGCATGTTCACCTTAACCGCGCGCAAGACTACATTGCATTCCCTCTTACCCTCTTCTCCTCTACTCCGGTGTTATTTACCTTTCATGGAGCGCTATCAAAATCAAAAGGCCAAAAAGACAATTATCATATTCTTATGAAGTACAAAGAATTTCCCTTTACATCAATTTCTTATTCTCAACGCTCTGGTATAAAGTTAAATTTTATCGACACTATATATAATAGTATTAACCTTGCTGACTATCCATTTTCTTCACACCATAACGGCTATCTTGTGTGGCTTGGGAAAGTGAGTCCCTGGAAAGGAACCAAAGAAGCGATAGAAATCGCACAAAGAGTAAAAAAACCCATCTATGTTTTGGGGAAAGTAGATCGAGATGAGCCCATCATATCTTCTTACTATCAAAAATACGTCAAACCTCTTTTCTCTCTTCCAGGAGTCTTTTGGAAAGAAAATGTGGAGCTAAAAGAAAAGTCACAACTTTTAGGAAAAGCAGATGCTCTCCTTAATCCAGTACAATGGGAAGAACCCTTCGGACTTATCATGATTGAAGCACAAGCAACAGGCACTCCTGTTATCGCCTTTAATAGAGGCGCAGCCCCTGAGGTAATAAAAGATACTCAAACAGGCTTTGTTGTAGACACACCTGATGAAATGGTTGCAAAACTTGCAAAACTTGATACTATTAAACGTATCAACTGCAGAAAATTCATTGCAGACAATTTTTCAATAGACCGTATGGTTTCAGGCTACGAATCAGCATATGCCCAAACAATTACACAATGGCCTTCTATCCTCAACAAACAAAAACAGCATCTTAAACAGTGGTAAATATTGTATATCAAAATATTAAGCAATATATTAAAACATAAACTTATATGACATCGTTTGCAAACTTACAAGAGTTTTTTTATGATAAAGACTACAATTTGATTGTTGTCGCTGATGCAGAGCCATTTGTTCATAAAACAGGAAAAGATGGGCAACAAATTGTCGAAATTCCGGCAGGAGGAGTTGCGGTTGCATTTGATCCAGTTGCTCGCGCAAGTCGAGGTATATACGTTGCAAGGGGAAAAACAGAAGAAGACAAAATGGTTTTAGATGCAAAGCAACATGTACCAAGCCCAGACAAATCCTATGTGCTTCGAAGATTATTTTTCCCTCCTGACCAAATTGAAGATTATTATTACGGTTTTTCCAACCAAACCCTTTGGCCTCTTTGCCATGTTGCTTTTGAGCGGCCAATTTTTTCTAATGAGTGGTATGGGGGCTATGAAAAAGTAAATCAGCAATTTGCCCAGGCAATTAAAGACGAACTTAGTAACCTCTCTACAAACAAGCAAAAAACAGTCATTTGGCTTAATGATTATCAGCTGAGTCTTGTTCCAAAATACTTAGGGCATCCAAAAGACACAACAATTGCGCTATTTTGGCATATTCCTTGGCCAACATGGGAAGTGTTTCGTATTCTCCCTCAAAAAAAAGAACTTCTTGAAAGTCTTTTACAATGTGATTTAATTGCTTTTCATCGCGGTTATCAGGCAAGAAATTTTTTACAATGTGTCGAGCGCGAACTCGAAGCACGAATCGATGTAGAAACTAGCAAAGTGTATTATAAAAAGCATGTGACAACAGTAAAAAATATCCCTATGGGTGTTGATACAGATGTCATTAAAAATCTTGTTGATGTTACATCCTCTTCTGCTCTTGTTGCAGATTTTATCAAGCAAGCAATTGGAACTCCAAAAAGCGAAGAGAGTTTGGTTGATAAAATTTTTCAGGAGCAAAAAGTTATTTTAGGAACAGATCGAATAGATTACACAAAAGGCATTCTTCTTCGTCTTCAAGCAATTGATGTGTTCTTTTCTAAATATCCAGATTACAAAGAAAAGACAACCTATGTTGGAATTCTTGCTCCATCCAGAAGTGAAATCCCATCCTACATTGCACTCAAAGAGCAAATGGTAAGTTTGGCAAAGACTATCAATACAAAATATGCAACAGCAGACTGGCAACCAATTCATTTGGCAACAGGCATTTTCTCAAGAAAAGATATTATGAATGCCTACAGCAAATCATCTGTTTGTCTTGTCACGCCTCTTGATGATGGAATGAATTTAGTGGCAAAAGAATTTGTTATTGCATCAAGCTTTTCTGAAAACCCTGGCATGCTTGTGCTGTCACAATTTGCCGGATCGGCAATTGATCTTGTTTCCTCAGTTATTGTTAATCCATATGACATCGATCAAACTGCCGACGCAATTAAAAAAGCCCTTGATATGTCTCCAAAAGAAAAACGAGAACGCATGCAAGCAATGACTGCAATTTTAGAAGAAAGAAATGTGTATCACTGGGCAGAAAATTTTATGGAAGAGGCCGAGCACGCCGCACGCGAAAACCGCGCAAGTAAAATAATCTAAAACTTTTATTGCTTTTTTCTTCTCTTTCTTTGTTGAGAGATATCTTCTGTTGCTGTTTGCTCAAGAAGCTCACGAAGTATTGTACTTCGACATGCTACTAATTGGTCACTAATACTCTTCGCTCTATCGTATTCTTCACCTATATTAAGCTCTTTATGATCCCATCGTAAATATTTTGTTTTTACAAGATCCATTAATAAAGGTTCATCATCGGATGTGCATATTTCATATCTTTCTATAATGTTATTAATAATTCCTTGCCACATTTCTGGATTATTTTTATGGAGAAGGTAAAGTGCATGAAGAATTCTTTCTCTACCTTCGTGCATTTTTTCTTCTGGGAAACCATGGAAAAAATATGGAGTAATATTGTCGTAGTTAACCCAACCTTTTTTTAAATTCGCTACAAATCTTGGATAATTATCATCTCTAAGGGTATCTCCTGGGTTCCATTCTGGTCTAAAGCGGTAGCATTGTTTAAGGCCATCTGGAAACGTTGGATCTACATCATGCTCATGTTCAAGCGTATCTCCCATAATTTCAGAGATAGTATCTGCCACTGTTCTTCTATTATCAGTATCAAACAACATAACAACGTCGATATCTTGTTTCCACCCCGGCATTATATTATATGTTCCTGCCAATGCACGAATAAGCACGTTTCCTTGATTCAGAGGAATAAGTAAAATATCACCGACTCCCTTTGTTTCTACCTCTTCTATTTCTGCTTCAAATTCTTCTCTTATTTTTGCAAGTGTGTCAGCAGATAGATTAGGCCACAAATTCATAAGACCTCTTAGTTTCTGAACATCCCTCGCAACTACTTGTTCTCCTATTCGTTGCATAACCCTCTGCATTGCAACTTCAACGTCTGGATGTGTTATTGTTGCTTGAAAATCCTCAAATAAACCTAATCTTTCCTGTAAAGATAGTGATCTCTTTTCCCATTTTCCTGCCAAATCAAGTAAGTGTTCTCCTCGCTCCGTGGCAAGTTGCACTCCTTGCGCTATTTTGGACGAAACGTCAAAGCGACGTCTTGCATATATGGATTCATTTCTTGCTCTAGCACGAGCAGCAGAAAATGATAATTGCCGCAGAGGTCGCTCTAATTCTAATCTGGTTACCATGGAACAATTGTACTAAAAAAACAGGTTAAAATCAAACTACAGGACTTTAATTGACTGAAGTTTTTCCTTCAAAGTCAGAGAAATAAAGGTCACAAGTGCCAGCTGTCTTTTGATTCTCCACGGCTGGCGGATAAGTCGATATAACCAACCCATACCTATACTATTTATAATACTAGGTGCGCGAAGCGAAGGATCTGCAATCTGATCCAGCGCTCCACCCACTCCCATCATCATCTTTACTGGAATTTTCCCAACGTGCTCTGCCATCCATAACTCTTGCTTTGGATGCCCAAAAGCAACAAAAAGAATGTCTAATTTAGCCTTAAGCGGAAAGGGTAAAGCGTTAAGGGAAACCTTCCTCTTATTCCCCTCCGGCGGAGGGGAACCAAAGGGGTGGGTACTTGCTACATGATACGTACTACTTGCTACTTCTTTCTGAACTGGCAAGTCTTGAATCCACTCCTCCCCTACAAAGCCTACTTTAAGTTCTGGGTACTTCAAACGCAAGCACTCGACAGCTTTTACTGCTACTCCTTCTTTCCCCCCAAGAAATCCTACTGTAATAGGCTGATTGGCAAATTTTTCACACAGCCTTTCCACGAAGTTTGTGCCAATTATTCGCGCTTTTAAGGGTTTGTGAAGGAGCTTGCCTGCTAAGAAAACCCCGATACCATCACACAAGGCTAAATTTGCATTGTTGAGAGCTTTTGCAAAGGAAAAATT
>PPGL01000024.1 GCA_003173915.1 Candidatus Levyibacteriota bacterium
AGGATTTGGATTTGCTATGAATGCAATTATTCTCAAGCTTCTGGTCGAATATGGGCACTGGATTCCAACTGCTGCAAATTTAGCAGGTGCTGCTGTGGCAATTTACTCAAACTTTTACTTTAATAATATATGGACATTTAAGCATCATAAAATTCATGGAATAAAAAATTATCTTGTAAAACTTATCCAATTTTATGCAACCAGTGCATTCGGTGTTATTTTTATTCAAACTGGAACAATTTTTCTTGGAGATCTTCTTTTTGGCAAAGAGTGGTATTTTTTCTATTTTATTCTTGGAACAGGAATTTTGTTAATTTGGAATTTTACAATTTACAACAAATTTATTTGGAAAAAGAAAAAATAAATTGTTCCACAGTATTGTTGATAAAAATATAAAATTGAATAACTTCCTTCTCCTTTTATGAGAAGGCGGGGATGAGGTACTTTTATTCCAAACTGCAGGTCTTTACAAACCTCACCCTAACCCTTTCCTAAGAGGAGAGGGAAAATAAAAATATTATGAAAAAAATAATATCCTGGCTTTTGAATAATAAGATACTCGTCTTCATTCTTCTTCTTGGTGCATTTCTTCGTTTATATCGTATTGGGGATTACATTACATTTCTTGGTGATGAAGGGAGGGATGTTCTTGTTGTTTGGAATATCCTTCATGGACACCTAACACTTCTTGGTCCAACATCAAGTGTCGGGGGATTTTTCCTTGGTCCAATTTATTATTACTTCATGACGCCTTTCTTATGGGCATTTCGCTACAATCCTGTTGGTCCGGCAGTTATGATTGCAATTTTTGGAGTCATAACCATCTGGCTTGTATATAAAATTGGAAGTGAATTTTTTAATCCCCTCGCAGGACTTATTGCTGCTTTTTTTTATACAATCTCACCGTTGGTACTTACATACTCCCGGTCATCATGGAATCCCAATGCCATGCCTATTTTTACGCTGTTAACGTTGTACACATTGTATAAAGCAGTTTCAAAAAAAAGCGTGAAACTATTTCTTCTCACAGGATTTTTGTTTGGTATAGATATGCAGCTCCATTACATTGAGACATTTATTATTCCTGTTATCGCAACATATATTCTCTTTGGTGAAGTATACGAAATATACCAGAAAAACAAGTCAAAATTATCATTTTTATTTCCAACAATAAAAAATTATCTATGGACATTCTTGGGTTTTCTTGTTGGTTTTTCTCCATTTCTTGCCTTTGAATTTAGACATCAATTTAGAAATACGCAAAATATTATTGATTTTATTTTTCATTCAAAAGATACTGGTGCTGGTGGACATGTACTAGCTACTATAGGAAATATATTTTTTAGAGTATTCGGGCGACTTATTCTCGATTTTCCGTCAACTTCTCAACAGCTAAAACTGTATCCTCTCGTAGAACTTACACTGTGGAGCATTGGAGTAGGGGTGTTAGGTACTACGTCTTTTGGTTTTATTGTCTGGCAATTGTGGAAATCTAGCAAAAAAAGAGAGAAATTTTTACAGCTTAGCCTTTTTGTTCTATGGTTTTTCTGGGGAGTTTTTCTTTTTGGGTTCTATAAAAAATCAATTTATGATTATTATTTCGAATTTATGTTTCCACTACCTTTTTTACTTGTGGGGAATCTTTTCAGTGCATTATGGAATAAAAAAATTGAATGGAAGGGTGTTATTGTTGGAGTAGTAATAGTTTTGACAATTATCAATTTGCTCGATGTGCCTTTTAGGTATGGACCAAATAAACAGCTAGATCAAACACGTCTTATCTCAAAATTCGTTTTGGATCAAACAGGTGGCAAACCATTTAATTTTGCACTTATTACGGGAGGAAATTCTGATCATGCATATCGTTACTTTTTTACAATCTGGGGATATCCTCCAGTAACCATTGATAATCCAATAAATGATCCACAAAGAAAAACAGTTACCGGTCAACTTCTCGTTGTTTGCGAGAGTTTGCCTTGTTCACCCCAGGGTGTTTCTTTATGGGAAATCGCAGGATTTGGTCAGGCAGATATTGCAGGACATTGGCATGTATCGGTTGTTGATGTGTATCGGTTGGTTCATCATAAAAATACTCAGTAACTAGACATAAACGTGTTTTCTACAAAGAAAATTTTTTCTAAATTAACAACCAAATACAAAATTGTTCCATTTGTTTACCGAAAAAAATAAAAAAAACCCCCACACTCAAATGCGCGGGGGTTTTAAGCGAAAAATGCATTGTAAAGCTTATGAAGCTTTTCCAATTTTAAACATTTTTGTTCCGCAAACTGGGCATACGCCTTCAGTTGCTGGTTTGCCATTTTTCATTGTGATTTGCTTTGCATTTGGATCTTCTCTCTTTGCTCGGCATTTTACGCAATACATTTGTGCCATAGTGTGAGTCACCCCCTTTCTTCTCGAACCATATACGAGAAACTGTTTAGTACGTTGCACCAGGAATCGTAATGATGTGGTGCTGCAACAAGAAAAGAAGAAGAAGTTGTGCAGCAAGAAGAAAAAAAGAAGTAATGACTGTTTTTTGCAAATCTGCTTTTATCAGCACTGTATGAGATAGAGTTTGACTTTTTTGTACAACATTTTTTCTTGTTTCAATAGGTGTTTTTGGAGTAAATGAGTACGTGAATTCCGAACGTTTCTGCGCAGTTGCTGTTTTTTGTGCACGTGTTTTTCGCAGCTTAGCCATATTGAAGCTCACGTTACACTATTGACACCTTGGCTGTCAAGAGGCTAATATACAAAAAGAGCTTTTATGAGTTTCATTTGGATTGCCATTGCAATATTATCATTTTGGTCTGTTTCATTGACCGTTTTCTTCTGGAATTTGTCTGCACACTACAATAGCCTGCTTAAAGGATCAACAACAAAAACTCTTCAAGGGCTTTTGGATTCTGTATTAAAAGAGCTCGAAGTTGCAAAAAAGGATATTGCGTTACTCCAGAAACAATGTGATACAATGGAAAAAGAAGGCCGATTGCATATCCAAAAAGTAGGACTGCTTCGCTTTAATCCTTTTAACGACACAGGGGGAAATCAAAGTTTTATTCTTGCTCTTGTAGATGGAACTGATAGCGGAGTTGTTATCTCTGGTTTGTATTCTCGTTCAGGAACAAGATGGTATGCAAAGAAAATAGAAGAAGGCAAAGGAGTAGATCATGAGCTTTCTGATGATGAAAAAAAAGCCTTACAAGAAACAAAAAAAATTAAAACTGTTTCCTAAGATACATGCAAAATAAAGTAATTATTTTTTTAGTTGCCGCAATTTTACTCGTTGCCAGTGTAGGTGGTTCTTTTGTTCTATTCTCAATATTTAGCCCAAGGGTTGTTTCAGTACCCGTTCCTTCCGCACAAAAACTCGCAAACGGAACAACAGTTTTTGATAATTCTCTTCCAAAAACCGAAGCTTGTCCATTGAATGGGACGTTATACTCTGTTCAGCAACGTCAATGGTGGGAACAACACGAGCCACTTGGCGTGATGATTGAAAATCATGTTGATGCAAGGCCGCAATCAGGATTGTCTTATGCAGATGTAATATACGAAGCAGTTGCTGAAGGAGGAATTACGCGCTTTTTAGCAATGTTTTATTGTCAAGACGCCCCGGAAGTTGGTCCAGTTCGATCTGCTCGCGTATATTTTCTTGATGAGCTTCAACAATATGGTTCAAACCCATTATATGCGCACGTTGGTGGAGCAAATGCAGATGGTCCTGCAGATGCACTTGGTGAAATTGATAATTTAGGATGGGACGGTTATAACGATTTAAATCAATTTAGTCTTGGTTTCCCAACATACTGGAGAGATTATGATAGGCTTGGTCACACAGTAGCAACCGAACACACGATGTATTCTACAACGACAAAATTGTGGGATGTTGCAAAATCACGAGGCATCACAAATACGACAAAAAATGGGCCATGGGATGCTAATTTTGTAAAATATACTTTTAAAGATGATGCTCCTGTTTCTCTCCGTCCCGCATCACAAACTATTCATCTTGAATTCTGGGGAGATTCAGACTATAACGTTGACTGGGTATATAACAAACAAAATAATGTCTATATGCGAAATAATGGTGGAGCCTCCCATATTGATCGCGATACGAATAAAGAGCTTTCAACAAAGGATTTGATTATTCTTTCTATGTCTCAATCACACGCAAATGATGGATATCAAGGAAACGAGCACTTGTTGTACCAAGATACTGGAAGTGGTAAAGCAGTTGTCTTTATGGACGGCAAACAAACTCCAGCAGTGTGGAAGAAGGCAAGTGCAACAGCAAGACTTCTGATCTATGATACCAACGGTCAGCCCATACAATTTACTCGAGGAAAACTTTGGTTTACCATTCTGCCTCTTGATGGAGTACTCACAGTTAAGTAGCGTAAAGCGTTAAGGGTGAAGGGTAAAGTCGCCAGAGATTTTTTTATTCTTTACGCTTCACGCTTTGCTCTTACCGCTTCTCAGGGTTGAAATTGAAGAAAAAACGTGTACAATAAAAGCTATGTTAGCAGACCTAATTACATCAAAATCTCGCATTCAACTTCTTACTATTTTCCTTACCTTTCCTTATGAAATGTTTCATGTGCGAGAGCTTGTGAGACGTACTGGCGATGAGATAAATGCGGTGCGTCGAGAACTTGCATTTTTAGAAAAGCATGGAGTACTCTCAAAGGAAGCAAGGGCTAATAGAGTTTACTATTTTCTTGATAAAAATTATCCGTTTTATTTTGACCTGCTTCGTATGGGAGCAAAAGTTACGGGGCTAGGGGCCGAAATAATCAAAAACCGAGTAAAGCTGGGGAAGATAAAATATGCAATGTTTTCCGGACGTTTTATTAGAAGACTCAAGCAAGAACCAGAGGATGTTGATTTTCTTCTTGTTGGAACAGTTGTTCTTCCAGAAGTTGCTCTGCTTGTTCGAAATGAAGAAGTACGACTATCCACAGAAATTAACTATACAGTTATGACAGAAGATGAATTTGATTTTCGTAAAAAGCGAAATGATCCATTTATCAAGGGAATTTTATCAGGATCGCGAGTCATGCTTTTAGGAGATGAAGAAAGCATGTTAGCATAATAAATCTCATGAAAAACCATCCTCGATTATTTTTCTCTCTTATTGTAATACTTACTGCATTAGCAGTAATTATTGTTATGCCACAAACAAAACCATTTTCTTTTAAAACGCCTAAGCTTCCTGGTTTAAATAAAGCATACACGGTGACGTTGCCTTTTGGTGGGTCAACAATTGCTCTGCATGCAGGAAACATTCAGATTGATAAAACCTATCCATTTGAAGAAGGACTCGATTTGGCAGGTGGAACAAGTGTTACGCTTCGTGCAAATATGCAGGGAATTTCTCAGGATCAACGAACCAACGCACTTGATGCTGCAAGACTTGTTATTGCAAGGCGCGTTAATTTGTTTGGAGTAAAAGAACCAACCATTCAAACAGCACAAGTTGGAAATGATTACCGACTTATTGTTGATTTACCTGGCATTGATGTCAATCAAGCAGTGAGTCTTATTGGAAGTACTGCACAACTTTCTTTCTGGGAACAAGGAGCAAGTGGATCTGGTAGTCTTCGCAATCCAAATACTTTGCCACTTGGCATAATGCAACTTTTAGGACCTGATGCGCATCAGACAGATTTGACTGGAAAAGATTTAAAAAATTCGACAGTTACTTTTGACCCAAATACTGGAAAGCCGCAAGTACAACTGCAGTTTACGGATGAAGGAGCAAAGAAGTTTGCAGATATTACGGGAAGAAATGTTGGCAAAATGTTGGTAATTGTGCTTGATAATCAAGCAGTACAATGGCCTGTTGTACAACAACAGATAGTTGGGGGCACAGCTGTTATTACAGGAAATTATACACAAGATCAAGCAAATCAGATTTCTATAGAACTTCAAGCAGGTGCACTTCCTGTTCCATTATCTATCCTTGAGCAACATAGCATTGGAGCAACGCTTGGTACTAGCAGTCTTCATGACAGCTTGTTTGCTGGAATTTTAGGAATTATAGTTATTATTGTTTTTATGATTGCGTTGTATCAGGGACTTGGAGTTGTGGCAAGTGCTGCTCTTATTTTATATACACTTTTTGTGTTAGCAATTTTTAAGATTGTTCCTGTTACGCTAACACTTGCAGGGATTGCAGGATTTATTTTGTCTATTGGAATGGCTGTTGATGCCAATATTCTTATTTTTGAAAGAACAAAAGAAGAATTACGATCTGGAAAAACGTATTCACATGCAATAGAACTAGGCTTTAGCAGAGCGTGGTCTTCTATTCGTGATTCAAATATTTCAACACTTATTACGAGTTTCATTTTATTCAAATTTGGTACGGGAATTGTGAGAGGATTTGCACTAACCTTAGCAATTGGAGTTTTGGTATCCATGTTTAGTGCAATTGTTGTAACGAGAACATTTTTACGAGTGTTTCACAGGAAAGGGTAAAGAGAATAAAAAATCCTTCTCCTAATAGGAGAAGGTGAGGATGAGGTGATTATATTTTTGAAAACCTCACCCCAGAATCCCTCTCCTAAAAGGAGAGGGAGATTAAGGAAGGAGAATTAGATTGAATATTATTGGAAGAAAAAATATATATTTTATCATTTCGCTCGTGGTAATTATTCCAGGAGTTATTTCATTGCTTTTATGGGGACTTAATCTCTCGATTGATTTTAAAGGTGGGTCTCGTACCATATTTCTTTTCCCTCGTGTAGTTAACGAACAAACAATTTCAGCGACCCAAAATGTGTACCAAGGACAACATATTCCTGTTTCATCAGCCCAACCCAGTGGAAATCAGCTCATTATTCGTACTGAGCCTCTTTCTCAACAACAGCATCAGGCAGTGTTGCAAAATTTGCAAAAAAAATATCCAACTGTTAAGGAAGATACTTTTGAAACTGTTGGTCCAACAATTGGAAGTGAAACAACGCAAAATGCAGTGGAGGGGGTAGCACTTGCTTCACTTCTTATTGTGCTCTATATTGCATTTGCATTTCGTGAAGTTCCAAAACCTGCCAATAGCTGGAGATTTGGTATTTGTGCAATTGCTGCACTTTTGCACGATGTGCTTGTTGTACTGGGTATTTTTTCTATTTTAGGACATTTCTTTCATGTTGAAGTAGATAGTTTGTTTGTTACGGCGCTTCTTACAGTTATTGGATTTTCTGTTCATGATACCATTGTTGTGTTTGATAGAATTCGAGAGAATTTAAAAAAGAATTTAACACTTTCATTTGAAGAAGTAGTAAATAATTCTATTCTTCAGACACTTGGTCGATCCTTAAACACGTCTCTCACAGTTGTTCTTGTTTTATTTGCATTGCTGCTATTTGGTGGAGAAAGTACAAAGTGGTTTGTTGTAGCTCTTCTTGTAGGAGTTATTAGTGGAACATATTCTTCCATTTTTAATGCTTCACCACTTCTTGTTCTTTGGCATGAGTGGAGTCAAAGAAGGAAAAAATGAGCTCATCTTTTTGCACATTCTATCTTGTTCGTCATGGAGAAACAGAGTGGAATGTACAGAACAAATTAACAGGACATACAGATATTCCCTTGAATAAAGCTGGAGAAAATCAAGCAAAAGAACTTAAAGACAAATTACAATCTATTCATTTCGATAAAATCTTTTCTTCAGATCTTATAAGGGCAAAACAAACAGCAGAAATTATTGCCACAGAGAGAAAACTACTTGTGACAACGTCCACACTTCTTCGTGAAAGAAATTTTGGAGATATGGAAGGACAATCTGTTGAAGAACAAAAAAAATTACTTGAATTATATCGAGAGATGACAGATGAAGAGATTCTTACACATAAGCCAAATTCACATTTTGAAACCAACGATGAACTTATGACTCGATTTATAACGTTTTTACGCGAAGTTGCTGTTGGTTTTGCAAATAAAAATGTGTTAATCGTGAGTCATGGAAGTATTTTACGGACATTTCTTATTCACGTTGGTTTCACAACGCACAAACTTGCACCATACAGAATGTTTCCTAACGGTGCATATGTAAAAATTCTTTCTGATGGAGTGGATTTTTTTGTGAAGGAAACAGAAGGAATTATCCTTAACGTAACCAAATAAAAGAAGTGTAAATTTTTATCCTAGGTTTTCTTTTACAATTTTACTTACAAGTCCTCCGTCTGCTTTTCCTTTTACCTTTGGCATAAGTACTCCCATAACTTTTCCCATATCTTGAGGAGTTTTTGCACCAGACTCTTCAATTGCTTCTTTCACAAGAGTTCTGATTTGGTCTTCTGACATTTGTTCGGGAAGATAGGTCATCAGGACACTAAGTTCTGTTTTTTCCTTATCTGCTAATTCCGGTCTCCCACCTTTTTCAAATTGCTCGATTGAATCTTTTCGCTGTTTGACCTGTGTTTGGATAACACTTAAAACGTCTTCATCTGTTGCTTCGTATCCTGCTCCACCTTTATTGATTTCATAATAGGTAATGCCTTGTAAAAGCATGCGAATAACAGATTTTTTTACTTCATCTTTTGCAAGCATTGCTTGTTTAAGATTATCTTGGAGTTGTTGTTTAAGCATACTGGTATTATAACATAAATTGTTAGTTATCTAACTCTTTTACTCGTTTCAATAAATACTCTCTCGTGTTTAGGTCTAGATTTTCATCTACTTCTTCAAATAATTGTTGCAATAATTTACCAATTTGGGGGCCTGGTTTTATACTAAGTTCTTTCATAATATCGTTACCGTCAATTGCTAAATCATTCACTGAGAAGGGTGCAGGTTTTAGTTGTTCTTCAATTCTTTCTTTAAATTTTTTTAGTCTCCAACTTTCTGCTCTGTTTTCAGGAATACCACTTCCAAGTCTATCTCCGATGCGAAGATCTATCATATCTTTTACATTTTCCACTCCAACTCTACGGATAAACCGTCGTACTGCAGCATCAGTAATATGTTCGTCAACAGTAAACATATGCCAGCGAATAAGTGTTACAATTTTTTTTCGGTCTTTTTTTGAAAAATGTAATCTATTCGCGATTTCGTATGCAAGTTGTGCTCCTGCAATTTCATGATTGTAAAAAATCACCAATCCATTTTCGTCCTTTCCTACAACTCGAGATTTTCCGATGTCATGAATGAGAGTTGCAAAGCGGACAACTGGATTTTTTGATGGGCAAAGTTTTAATGCAAGCATGTTATGGGTAAACACATCATACACATGATGTCGTCCCGGGCGGGCTTGAGAAAGTTTTATCCCTTCAAGGAGTTCGGGGATAATATATTGGAGCAAATTTGCATTTTTAAGTAACATAATTCCTTCATATGCATTATCGCTTGCTAAAATTTTTAAGAGTTCGTCTCGAATTCTTTCTCCAGAAATCATCGGAAGAAGTAGTGCATCATGTTGCACTCCCGCCCATGTCTTTTCTTCAATAAGAAAAGAAATTTGTGTTGCCAGTCGAATTGCCCGCATAAGCCGGAGGGCATCTTCTTTAAAACGTTTACTCGCATCTCCAACTGCTCTAATTATTTTTTGCTCAAGATCTTTTCTCCCTTCAAAGGGGTCAATAAAGGTTTCTGCGGATATATCATATGCGATTGCATTAATAGTAAAATCGCGTCGTTCTAAATCTTCTGTGATTGTTTTTCCCCAGGAAACAGTTGTTGGATGTCTTCCATCTTTATACTCTCTTTCTGTTCGATAGGTAGTGACTTCAACAACCGAATCTTCGTCATCAATAACAGCAGGAATGCCAACTGTTCCAAATTGATTATCATAAAACCCATGGGGGAAAAGTTTAAGAATTTCTTCTGGAGTTGCGTTTGTTGTAAAATCCCAGTCCTTGCTTTTTCTCTCAAGAAGCATATCTCGAACACTTCCTCCAACAAGGTACATTTCAAACCTTGCTTGCTTTACTGTTTGATATATTTCTTGTACTGTTTTAGGTATTTGTTTCATATAGTATTACACGCAAAGTTCATAAGTATGATTTTTGCTTCTATGTTAAAATTATAGCATGAAGAAACAAAGAAAATGGGAAATCTTCAATCCAGGTATTAGGCAAGAGGTAGCAGACAACAGTTCGGACATTATTCAGATAGTTTTACAAAATAGAGATATTAAGACAAAAAAAGAAATCGAGCAATTTCTTCATCCACAATTATCAACTGTTACGATAGAGTCAGTAGGCATTGATAAAAAAGAGCTTCAGAAAACACTCAAAAGAATAAAAATTGCAATAGAAAAAAAAGAAAAAATCATTGTTTTTGGCGACTATGACGTAGATGGAATTACCGGAACAGCAATTCTATGGGAGACATTATATGCTACGTCTGGAAACGTAACTCCATATATCCCTCATCGTGTTGATGAAGGATATGGATTATCAATAAAAGGAATAGAAAATGTTTTACAGCAATTTCCAGATACCAAACTTATCATAACTGTTGATAATGGAATTGTTGCAAATGATGCAGTTGATTTTGCAAACAAAAAACAAATTGACGTTATTATTACCGATCACCATACTGTCGGAAATTCTTTGCCAAATGCACATTCTATAGTTCATACAACAAAATTATGTGGAGCAAGTGTTGCATGGATGCTCTCTAAAGAAATCAAAACTCAGAATTCAGTCCGTTTGGCAAACTCAGGACAAGAAGTAAAAAAAGAAGCAATAGAGCATCTCGATCTTGTTGCTCTTGCAACAGTTGCGGATTTAGTTCCTTTGACAGGTGCGAACAGAGCACTTCTTAAGGAAGGATTACTCTATCTTCGTAATACAAAACGAGTAGGTCTAATAGAGCTTTTTTTAGAAGCAGGAATCAAACCAGAAGAAATAGATGTGTATCATATTGGACACATTATTGGTCCGAGACTTAATGCAATGGGACGGATGGAGTCAGCAATGGATAGTCTTCGTCTTTTATGTACAAAAGATAGAGTAAAAGCTCGTATGCTTGCTGCTAAATTGGGAATTACGAATCGAGAACGTCAGCTAATCACTCAAAGTGCAGCGCTTCATGCAATTGAACATTTTAGATCAGATGCAAAAGTAAAAAATTTGTTATTTGTTGCAAATGATTCTTATGAAGAGGGAATTATTGGTCTTGTTGCAGGGAAGTTAGTTGAAGAATATTATCGTCCTGCAATTGTCGTAAGTATTGGAGAAAAAATTAGCAAGGCGTCTGCTCGGTCTATTGCTGGATTTAATATTATAGAATTTATTCGTCTTGGATCTGCACATTTAATAAATGCAGGTGGGCATCCAATGGCAGCAGGGTTTACTATTGAAACAGAAAAAATAAATACTTTACAAAAATTCTTGGAAGACATTGCAACACAAAAATTAACCGAAGATTCATTAACGCCAATTTTAAAAATAGATATGGAAATTCCATTATCTTTTGTTTCAACAGAGTTATTTGAAAATTTACAACAACTTGGACCATTTGGTATGGGTAATCCCGAGCCAGTTTTTGCAAGTAGAGGAGTAGAAGTAGTTGATGCCAGAACAATTGGTCGAGACAAAAACCATTTGAAAATGGTTGTTTCTGTAAATTCTCGTCATCCTGAACGAAGTGAAGGATCTTCTCAAAAAGGAACGGATTCTGGACAAACCAGAATGACAGAAAATATAGAAGCAATTGCTTTTGGGATGGGAGAATATGCTCAAAAGCTTAATCCCGGACAAAAAATTGATATTGCGTATACGATTGATGAAAATGAATGGAATGGAAGAAAAAGTCTGCAACTGAAAATTCGGGATATTGTCATCTGGAACTAATTCATCTGTTAGGATAGTGTAAACTCGAACGACTTAAATTTGCCTACCAATTCCTCCAATGAAGATACCCCAACTCTTTTTGGCAATTTACCTTGCTTCATACTATAACTTGCTGCTGTTTCATTTACTTGTTCCGTTAATATTTCATCAACTGCTTGTTCAGTCATAGCTAATCCGCTAGAAGAGACAAATTGCGCAAGTTGTGCACTGGTAAAGACAAGACATGGAATTTCATCTAATCCAGGTAAATTAATATCAACTCTAGCCTTTTTGTTACCGTCGACTCCGCTTTGAACGGTTACAGTGCCATCAGTAATACTTTTGGGATTTTGTAATTCCTCTGCTGTAAGATGACGATGCAATTTGACAGGACCAGCTTCTAATACACGTGTATGACCATTAAGTATAGCAATACCTTTCTCTCCTTTATTATAGCTTCTCCTATCTGTTCCCACTTGAGGGGTGGTTGGCTCAAACAGCACAACAAGTATTGGATTTGCTCGAAGCACTGCAAGTGCCTCATCTTTTCTCATAAACATTCCTGCTCGTAGTTTATCAGCTTGACCATGACTAGGTTTATTTGATTCAATGCGTGATTCTTCGCTATCAATTACTAGTGGTTGTCTTCCTTCAAGAGCTAAACGGGGGAGCATCAACGCTGCCACTGCGCTTCTGGGGTCTAAATCAAGTGGGATATATGTTTCTGATCGCAAGTCTAAAAATACTTTGCTTTGGCTTGGATCAAAACCACGGCTTCTCCCGCTGTCAATTGCCTGTTTTAATATTATAGGTCCATGCGTTCTTTCAGTCATAAAAAAACTCCCTACTTTCGTGGGAGACTGCATTGTCTTTTGCTTAGCACAACACAACTCCCCTTAATTAAGGAGAATCATGTGTCGAAAACAATTCAATTGATAAATTCTCATATTAATATTAGTCCTATAACAATATAGTATCAAAATATGCTAGGCTTGTCAATAATGATTAATGAACAATAAATCTGTTCATAAGCATACGACTGTTTCTGTAATTGAAATTTGACGAGTATTTATTTTTGATAATCTAGTGTTATCATCAGAAAAGCTACATCATCTGGAACATTTGCATGTCTTAATTCTCTACTTTCTCTTCTTCCACGAAGTTCTGCTCTAATGGTTTTTATAAACTCTTGTACACAATATACGCCAAAAAGTTCTGGATTATCTGCATACTGCGATAGATCGATACTATGGAGTATCCGATCAGATAAATAAAGATGAAGTTTATGCATATCTTTTTCTTGGAAAAATTTTCCCTTAGGAAGAGTTGGTATAGTTGTTTCCTTTGGATTTATTCTCTGTGCTGCATGAGCTAATAAGTATTCTCGTATTTCCTTGGGGTGGTCTAACATATAATAGACAAATTTCATTCGGTCCTTTCCAATAGTGTCAAGGCCATCAGAAAATAATAGAAGTCGATGTGTATCATGAATATCTATTGTGGCTAGATCATTTGGACCTATTAAAGCTCTATCTTGAAAATCTTCATCTCCCAATACACCGACAACGTTAAGAAGCACTTCATTATGACCTTCAATTCTTCGAAAAGGTGTACTTGCAGGAGGATGTTTGGTCGGGAGAGGCTCTCTGTTTTCATTTCTTGTCTGTTGTACAACAGAAACGTCTGATGGAACGAGACAATAAGCTTGTTGACGGGCTTCATCTATAACAACAGCTGCCATTGCTACCCCATCAACTTCGTGTGTTTGGGCAATTTGATTTTGTCTTGCAGCGTCTTGTCTAATATTTCCATCTGTTGTAATGAATGCTTCAGCAAGAGTTTCTGCGCCTTTGTAAGTAGCACTTGCTACTGAGTCTCCAAATGTGCTCGTAGCTATATCTACTGCCAGGTGTCCATTATGCCCATCCAAAACTCCAAAAAGTAATGTTCCATCAGCCATTGGACGAAGAAGTATTCGATCTTCAAATGACCGAGTCTTTCCGGGATGAGATGTTTTTTCAAGAGTAAATGCAGTTACTCGTACGTTTCCATACTGTCTTTGAAAGGGAGGTGTAGGTATATCAATGACTTCCTGAACCGGGGGCACATTAATATGTTCATTGCCTTTGGTTGTAGGATTGCCTCTTTCATGTACCATCTAACAACTATACCTTAAGTAGAGGAAAATATCAATATAGGATAATTGTTGACTACAGGGCAAGTGCTTTTATAAATACTCTTCTTGTTTGATATCGTTTTTAAACCCTCGAAAGAATAAATAAATATAAGCCTATCCAATTTATTCTCAAAAAATAAGCAATTATTAACTTCTTCTTCCAGATCCTTGGCTTCCAATCACATATCCACATCCTTTCGTTTTTCTCATCCCCTACACCTGTTGCACTTGTATAATTACATACATCAGGTACTACTCCAAACTCAATAAGGCGGGTTTCAGAAATAGAAATACTCACCTTAGATTGGTGCATCCTAAGTAGCATGACAGTGTTAGCCAAAAACGTTACATGCTAGTCTGCAAGCTAACGTTTGCGTTGACCTTTTATTACAAATCCTCCTGATGTTGGTCTTATGCCTACTCCCTGTTGTTCTACCATCGCTTTCAATTTTTCAGAATTTGCCCCATCTGCTTCCACTGCTTTGTTTGGAACGCGAAATCTTCCAGATAAATTATCCCTCATCTGAGTCATTGCTCTAAAAAATTTGTCTTCAGGAGATAACGATTGATCAGTCGCTAAAGCTTGAGCATTTTGTGCTGGAGTTTCCCCAACACTAGAATCTGACGGTTCACTAGATACTCTTTGATTTTCTCTATCTTCAATTGCCATAATATTCACCTCCTTTTTTGTTTCTAATGTTTAAAAAAAGAACAAAAAAATCTCCCTACTTTTGTGGGAGACTGCATTGTCTTTTGTTTGCCGCAACACAGCTCCCCTAGGTAAGGAGAATCATGTGTCGAAAACAAATAATTGCTGTCATATTTTTATAAGATGATATTAAAATAACAAAAAAAATTAAGCGTGTCAAGAGATTGTTTCTATTTTCTTAAAATTAAGATTATAAAACTATAATACCCAGGAAATAAATAACAATGAAATATACATTAATTGATAATTATAGGTTAAAAAATACCTGAATACTTGTAATTACCTGATTGGGTACGTTACAATATGCAGAGTATGAAACGAACACTTATTAGTGAAACTCCTCAAAAAGTTGGAGAGACAGTAGAGGTTGTTGGATGGATTCAGACTGTCAGAAGTCATGGGAAAATTGCATTTTTTGACGTCTACGATAGGTATGGGTTGTTACAAGTTGTTGCTACAACAGAAGAAACAGTTGCAGTCGCAAGTACACTTTCACAACGAACAGCTGTGAGGGTCACGGGTTCTATTAAAAATAGAGGAGAGCGTTATGTAAATCCAAACCTTCCAACAGGGACAATTGAAATGGAAGCAAAAAGTATTGAGGTTGTTGCAAAATCAGAGGTGTTGCCATTTGATATGGGAGGAAAAGAACTCAACCTTGAATTACCAACGCTGTTAGATCATCGCTCGCTTACTCTCAAGCACGAAAGTGTTAGGATGATATTTACCATTCAGGCTGCACTTGCTGCTGCATTTAGAAAAGCAGCGGAAAAACTTGATTGTATGGAAATTTTTGTTCCAACAATTGCAGCAGGTGCAACAGAAGGAGGAGCAGAAGTTTTCCCAATAGACTATTATGGTAGTAAAGCATTTCTGACCCAAAGTCCACAGCTCTATAAACAAATTATGGTTGGCGTGTTTGAGCGTGTATTTACCATTGCAAAAGCATACAGAGCAGAGCCGTCAGTTACAACACGCCATTTATCAGAGGCAACACAAATGGATATAGAAATGGGCTTTATTGAGAATTTTGAAGAACTCCTTGATGCACTAGAATTTGTTGGAACAAGCATGATAAAACAAGTGGCTTTATCTCATGAATATATTCTTAAGCACTTTGGTGTTGGCACACCACTTGTCCCAACGCATGTTCCACGTCTTACGCTTCGGGAAGCCCAAAAAATTGTCACAGAAAGAACAGGGCGTGATTTGTCAAAAGAGAATGATTTAAATCCAGAAGATGAAAAAGAAATTTGTTTGTGGGCTGTGGAAACTCATAAATCTGATTTTGTTACGATTACACACTTTCCAACGAAAAAACGAGCATTTTATACAATGCCAGATCCAGAAAATCCAGAGTATAGTTTGTCTTACGATCTTTTGTTTCGTGGGTTAGAGATACTCAGTGGGAGTCAGCGTATTCATGAATATGACTCACTTGTTGCTGCAATGAAAAAAAAGCAGGTTTCGCCTGAAAATTTTGCAATGTACTTAATGGCATTTAAATATGGTATGCCCCCAGAGGGAGGGTTTTCTTTTGGTTTGGAGCGATTGACAATGAAGCTTCTGGAATTGACAAATGTTCGTGAAGCATCACTTTTCCCAAGGGATATGGAGCGAGTAGATGAAAGACTTTCAACACGTGAAGAAATACCTGATCAAACTCGTTAAAAAGACGGCACAGGCATATCCTTTCCTTTTGCCTTTCACATTTGCCGCACTTGTTTGTGTTGGTTATTTGCTTGATTTTTCGTTGCAAAGTGTAATAAGAATAGAGACGCTTCATCCTTTGCATGTAGTTATTCCACCTCCTACGTCGTATCCACTTCTTGTAGATAAAGTGAATCCTCCAATTACAGCAGAAGCAGCTATTGTGGTTGATGCAGATTCTCAAGTTGTTATCTATTCCAGAAATCCTGATTTGCGATTTTCTCCTGCCTCAACAACAAAAATTATGACTGCACTGACTAGTTTTGAATACTTTCATCCAAATGATATTTTAGAAATAAAAGATACAAATGTTGTACCTGTTGTAGTAGGATTTGCAAAAGGGGAAAAAGTAAGTTTTATGAATCTTTTATATGGCATGCTGATTCCATCAGGC
>PPGL01000004.1 GCA_003173915.1 Candidatus Levyibacteriota bacterium
AAACTCATGTGTGTAAGATCCCTCCACTCTCCTTCGACAAGCTCAGGATCGGTCGGGATGACAAAGTTTCTTCCGTTTCTAATTAACGCTACATATGAAACAGTCCATCTTTTTTTGCTTGTTCGAGTGCTTGTAACACCAAATCTTCATGATCTTGTGTGTTAATCATTTTCCCTAGTACCTTTTCTACAATTGTCACCACAACTTTTGAGACCGCTTTATCGACTTTGTCCATTTGCCCTTTTTTGTATGCATCAACTTCTCCTCGTGCTTTGGCAAATTCTTCTGCAACTAATTTATCGAGCACATCGCGATGAACAACAAGTTCTTTTCGAAGTGTTTCTCGAAAGGCGTTGACCTCTGTTGTTCCAACTTGTCCAATGGAATCTGTTGCATTTTTCATTGTGGCAACGGCTTCTTGGGTCACTTGCTCGAGTGCATCTTGATATGACTGAACGACAGCTGCAGATTCTTTTGCTATATCGCGGTCAAATTCTTTTGACGCGTGGCTTTTAATAAATTGAGTGTCGTTGAGTAATCCTTTTGCTTGGACTGAGGCTTGTTTAATAATATCTCGAGCCTGTTGATGTGCTTGGTGAATAATTCGTTGATAAGCAGAAAGTGTTTCTTCTTCTGTATCAATAATTTTGCTTTCTTTGTAATAGGCGTACAGAAAGTACAACAAGGTTGCACCAATCAGCACAAAAAATGCTGTAATCAGCGGCGTTGGCAGCGATGATACTATGGACAGAATAGTATTCATATAATTAAGCGTAAAGGGTAAAGCGTGAGGCGTAAAGATCAAAAACTTTACGCTTGCCGCTTAACGCTAGACGCTTTAAAGTCTTAGGACAAAAAACGACACCACGAGTCCTGCAATAATAATTACAACAGAAATAATCACATTCATAAAAATTCCCATCTGGATTGTTTTTCCAGCCAAGGGATTGCGGCCAATTGCTTCGATACCACGATTTGCTGCACGTCCGAAAAACCAAAATCCAAAGATAAATGAGAAAACCACAATCAGCAGCGCTGCAAAATATTTAAATACAGTTGTTGGTTCTTCATATGTTGCAATTGCTGCAAGATTAAACACATCAAACAAGCTTGCCTGAGCTTTTGGCCGAGTTGCAAAATAGTGAATATTTACTGCAACGCCTATTTTCCCAACGTCGTTAATGGTTTTTCCAGGAAAATCCTGAAGGGCTGTCCCAACAACATACCCCGATCTGTCTGCTTTCATTCCATAGCCGGCTGTATCTGATGTTGTAATTAAATCGCCTTTTTTAATTGGTCCTTTTTCCCCAGTTACATTGACATTTGTATTTCCTGCGGAGACAACCGGATATGCATTTGCCGTATCTTCGACAATTGCAACTGCTGGTGTTGTGGTCACGACACCAATCATGAGTGCGTCGTATGGTAATTTGCTCAGAACATAACCCGTGCTGGAAAAAGAAATAATACTTCCATCGGTTATTCCTTTTCCTTTAATTGTTATGTATGTTGCAATGCCAAGTGATGATCCAAGACTTGGTTTGTCTTGTGCTGTTTGTTGTGCAAATGCCGGAAAAGTGAGGCTAAATCCTATTGTCCAGGCAGCACTTAGGTACAGTAAAAAACGGGCAATTCTCCCCATATTGTTAGTATAGGCAGAAAGCAAATTGATTCGCAATAAGGTGTCTATTGTCATTCCGAGTGAACTAAGTGAGTCGAGGAATCTAACGCATCAGAGGTCGGAAATTAATTTGTATGAGATCCTTCGACAAGCTCAGAATGACAAAACAGTGTGCAGTTCCACTCTTCTTGCTATGTACTATTTTTTGGGATTGCCACGCTCTCTTTGATCGCTCGCAATGACAAGAATTTCATTAATGATTTCTGAGGAGAGAATTAGAAGTGACCGACGCAGGTTCCGCCGTCGCTATTGGACTTGGTTCCATCTGGACAGGTTACGTTATTCCATGTAACACCTGTTGTATTTGCACTAGACATATTTTGTGCTCCTGAAAAATTGTCACCAGTAAATGTTGTGTCTGTGAAATTGGCACCTTGAAGGTTGGTATTACTAAAATCAGAGCTTGAGAAATTGCTATTTGAGAAATTGGCATTTGTTAAATTTGCGCTTGCAAATTTAAGATTGGTAACACTTCCTAAAAATCCTCCAACGTCCTTAATATTACTGAAATCTGATCCTGTGAGATTGGCATTATTAAACTGATCATAGGAAAAAAATGCATTTTTAAAAATTACTCCTGATAAGTCTGCTCCAGTAAAGTCACTATTTTGAATTTGAGAACCAGAAAAATCCTTACCTTTAAAAGCACTTGCAAATGGAGCTAACTCACAGGTATTACATGCATATGGTAATCCGTTACCAGTTGAATTTCCTGCAGGACCTGCAGGTCCTTGTGGACCTTGTTGATTCCAATCAAGCGAGGTTTCATTGTTTCGGCATGATGTACCAGAGGCGACAATGCGAAGATTGCCGTTTACTTTATCTACACAGCCATGAATAATAAAGTCGTTATTGCCTGCAAATACTTGTTGCATAACAAAAACAGCAACGACGCCCAAACAAAATGTAATTGCTCCAATAATAAATGGGTGGAAATGGATAGGTCTCGTCTTTATTTTTACAGAGGACTTGCGGGCAGAGAGCTTTTTCATGGCTATATAACCAGTATGGACTGGTTTTGCTTGCCATGTCAAGAGGGAGTTGCTAAGTAAAATGTCATTCTCGCGCAGACGGGAATCCATTTGTATAGATCCTCGATCGAGTCGAGAATGACAAATAGGAAGGTTGGGATGAAAAGTAAAGAAGATTCTTCACTACGTTCAGAATGACAAACAGATGGGTGTCATCCCGACCGTAGTGGAGGGATCTCGCTCATCAGCGTACCTGTTTCAGTAATTTGTATGAGATCCGTCGACAAGCTCAGGATGACAAACGCATTACTATCATATTGAGTAAAGCGTGCCGCTACGAAGTAGCAAGTACTTTTGGAGCAAAACACCTTCCCAGTGGAGAAGATCCTTCGTTTCACTCAGGATGACAACGATATGGATGTCATTCCGAGCGCCCTGCCTGCCGGCAGGCAGGAAGTCGAGGAATCTTGCTCATCAGAGTTCCCAAACTCATTGGTGTAAGATCCCTCCACTCTCCTTTGACAAGCTCAGGATCGGTCGGGATGACAAGAGTATCTTAACGCTTGCCGCTTTTCGCTTTACTGGTTTCCCACGATCCACCAGTCAAAGGTAATATTCTGTGTATCTGTGGTTGGGATGCTGACAGTAAAGCTGCCGTTGCCTTTGTAGGTGACAATAAGCTGTTTGGTTGTGACAGTTGTTGGAGTCACAAATACTTTCGATGCTGAATGCATGCTACTTGTATTTACTGTGACACTAGTTTGTCCGGCAGTAATTGTACCTGAGCCAATGGTTGCATTTCCTTGTACATCAAGTGATTGTGTTTTGACAGTTGTTGCACTGAGGACTCCAATTGTTGTGATATTTCCACCTGTGTCTATTGAGACTGCGCCGTTTTCAATATCTATTCCTTCAAGTGCATTTGCTTGTAACTTGAGTGTGTCACCAACAGTATCGATTTCGCCATTTAAGCCATGAATTGCCAAGATACCTGTTTGGATGTCACCTGTTACTCCAAGGTCTGAAAGGGTTGTTCGGCCCAAAACATTTAGCGTTCCAGAAATTGTTGCAGTGTCTGCTGTAAGAAGTGGGAAGTTACCACTCAGCTGTGCCGAACCAGTTGCACCTTGAGATGTTGCACCAGAAACAAATGTTGGATCGTACCAGCCAATATTCATTGCGACGATAATGATTCCATCTGAGTTTGTACTGGTGAGCGCATGTCCAAGAATTTGGCCTGTGGTGATTGCTTTTTCGGCAGTTCCGGCAACAGCTGATGCTGTAATTGGATCGCCAGCTGTGATTGTTCCTGAAGTTGTTGCAACTTGTACAGATGTTTGACCCATCATGCCAACAAGGACATAATTGGAATCATTTTCGTGATTTGCTCCGCCAACAAATGATGCATGATCAACAACAACACCAGCAATCTGTGTATTGTTGGTACATGCAGTCACGCCACCTGTTGCTTGGTCAATACACACAACTTCTCCTGTGTTGAGGGTATCGCTTCCATTTGCTTTCTTGAAGTATTCTGCCATGGTTGTGTTGTTACTTGCGAATCGCACTCCTTGACCATCATGCAAATTAACAGAGCCCATTACTGCGCCTGCGGCATTTAAGAAGGTTGTGTAATCATTTGCTGCATTTGGTTTGAGAGCAAGGCCATTATTAAGTTTTAATTGTCCAGAAACTGTTGCATCACCAGCAACATTTAAGCCAGTAGCCGAAAGCAAATTACTCACAGAGGCATTGATGAAGTTGCCAAGGTTTGCAAAAATATTGCCTGATTTTACTTGCCCAACAGTAATTGTGTGTGCTGCAAAGTCATTCTCTGTAACATTTCCTTGACCATCAACAACTGTGTATGACGAGTCTGTTGCAGTTGGGTCTGTAGCAATTGTTAAGTCTCCAGCTTTTGTAAAGGTAATTGGAGGAATTGCATAGGTTGCTCCGACAAACACCATGACTTTTCCAACATAGACATATGGAGCAGAGTAGGTTGGTGGTACTCCTGGGACATTTTGCGTTGGGACAGCAAAACAAGGGTTACTACTATTTGTTCCATCATCTGCTGGCCACTGACTATTTGCCTGATCCATAGAATCAACAACAGTACAAGAAGTTGTGTTCCAGGTTTCTGTCCCTTGGAGCGCACGCCCAACAATGTAACTTGGCTCTGTTTGTTTCATACCAAAACCTGCAAATTGGCTTGTTGCAATCGCATCGCCATTATGAATAGCGCCATTGAGTGTTGTTACTTTAACAGGCACACGTCCATTAAGTGCAATTGGTGCAGCGTTGTATCCAGGGGTTGCTCCTCCAACAATTTGTGATGGGTGAGTGGAGACAACTCCCATAACTGCTGTATCATATGTAGCTGTTGAGGTTTGGACACCATTTGGAATTGATGGATCTTGTGTTACAACATCTCCTGGTTCAACTTTATTTTGTGTTGGGTAGAGTTCGGCAATATCAGATGCAGTTCCAACTTCAGACAAAATCATATCAATACGGTCAACAGAAAGAGGTGTACCATTAACTTGTGTTTCTGCAGATGTACACACAGTATAGTATTCTTTATTTGTTGTCGCTATGTTATCAAGGAAGATAAATGATATTTCAGGAGAGTTTTGAGATTTTCCACCGGTAACAGTATCAACAGCTCCAATTTGCGATGTTCCAGCAGCACCGCTACACATACTATTACTATTAACACCATAACGATTTGTAGAATGAACCACACGAGCACCAATAAGATTTGGGTTTGTGACTCCGACGTCTGTAATCTGTATATGGACTTGAATGAGTACCTGGTCGGTTGATGTTGTAAGAGTAAATGCAGGATCTTCTTGCGTGTAATCCCACATATCTCCACTATCGGTAGCTGATTTTGCGTTTGAAATAAGTATCTTAGATTGCTGTGTAAGATATGATTTCACAATACCAACAGTATTTCCACAAGAGAATCTCTTAGATGTTGAATCCCAAAGTATTTTTTGTGTACCTGACGTACAGTTAACAAGTCCAGCGCCATCGATACCGTAGACATTGTCCAAGTGGAGAGTGCCAGAGATTGTTGCTCCAGAATTGTACCCTATTGTGTCACTTGTAATATTAGTATTTCCAATTTTAATCGGGCTTTGGAAAGTATTACCAATAGTTATTTGAGTTGATCCTCCAAGAGTTATTTGTCCTGTTGTTGAATTTCCAATAGTAAGATTTTGCATGTTGGTTGTTGCAATTGTTCCGTTTCCTGCAATATAGAGTGCATTATTTCCAGAATTTGCAGAGATGGAAGCTGTTGGCGTGCCGCTCGCGACATTGATAAATCCAAATCTTGCTGATGTTGTTGCATTTCCTGTTGTTGTTGCACCAAGCAAGAAGTCTTCTGTTTGTGATTGTGGATAGAGTGCACCAAGATTATTGTTCCAATAATTTGCACCGGCTGTTGTCCAGGTGAGATTTCCAGCTGTATCTGTCTGGAGAACTTGATTAGAACCAGGTAATGCGTTTGGCCAGGTAAGTGTGTAGGAAGTTGTTGATGCATTTGCTTTTAGTCCAATAAATCCAGATGTGGATCCTGAGAGTCTGAGAGCGCCATTCACTGTCACCAAGCCATTTGCAGTGCTGTTAAGAGGGGAGAGTACAATGTTTCCAGTTGTTGAGCTACCAAGTGTTAATGTTTGGAATGCAGTTGTGGCAAATGTTCCATCAGCTGTATGGTATGATGCGCCGTTGGTACCGGCCGAAACAGAAGCAACTGGAACGCCACTATTGACATTAAGAATTGCAAACTTTGCGCTGCTACTTGCGGTGCCGCCAACCAAAAGATCTGCAGTGTTATTAATAGTATTGAGTGCACCATTTTGCAGTGTCCAATAATTGATACCAGCTGCTCCAGCAGCACATTGTGCCCATGTGGGAGCATTTGTTCCGTTACTGACCAAACATTGATTTGTTGAACCTGCGCCAGTGACGTTAATTTGTCCATTACTTCCAGACTGATAGACAACTCCACCCTGATTACCAAATGTTGAAAGAATCAGTCCGCCGGTAATTGAGACAAATCCATTACTTCCACCAAGAGGAGTAAGCGTAATGTTGCCAGTGGATGAGCCACCAATAGTGATGTTCTTCATGGTGGTTGTCTGGATAGTTCCAGCAACATTGTTGAAGGTAAATGTACCAGAGGTTGTTGCATTGCCAGTTGCTCCAAATACTTGGAATAGGGCAGAACTTGTTGCACTTCCACCAACTGCAAAATCATTAATGGTATTTGATGGAGCAATGACATTGTTGGCAAGTTGGAAGAATCCAAAGGTTCCACCGGCCACTGGCATGTAGACATTGCCACCAATCTGGAGACTATTTAAGTTGGATGTTCCAGTGTTGATTTGGTAGGTTGTTGCGCCACCAACTGAGACTGCGCCGTTAAACTCTGCAACTGTTCCAGCAACACCTGTTAGACTAACTCCATTTGGAAGACTAATGTTTCCAGCCAAGGTAAGATTGCCATTAGAATCAACTTTATTATTGGCAGAGAAGAATTGGACATTGCCTGTTGTTCCATTATTAAGTGTAAGTGCACCATTGCCGTTAGCATTGAGTTGGAGTGCAGCGTTGGTTGTTGTTGCACCAAGGACCACAGGACTTGACCCAGTGAAGTTAATCGTTGTTGATGCAAGGGCAGTTGTCAGCGCATTGACTGTTAAGGTACTTCCTGTTGCGCCACCGAGTGGACTGATGGTGATATTGCCTGTGGTGTTGCCTCCGAGGGTGAAGTTTTGGTTTTTAACTGTTTGGATTTGATTGTTGCCAGCATCAATTGCAATTGCAGAACTATTTGCATTTTGTGCAGAGACAGAGGCAACGGTGCTATTGCTGGCAACGTTTAACACAGCAAAGTGTGCAGAAGCAGTACTGGTTCCGCCAGCAATCAAATCCATGGTGTTGTTGATGGTATTTAAGACTCCATTTGATGCTGATGTCCAGTAATTAAGTGGATCTCCAAATGTACAGTTGCCCCAACCTGGAATATTTGTTGATGAGTTGTAGGTTAGACATTGGCCAGTTGTTGTTCCAGCTGGAGAGATTGCAAGACCGGTTGCTGTGGAGTAGACAATGCCACCATTGACTGCGGTGAGGTTACTGTTTGTTCCACCGTTGGCAAGCGGGAGAACGCCGGTGACATCAGAGGAGGCAAGGTTTACTGCAGCAGAGGAGATGACTCCAGCTGTTGAGTGGAGGATGCCAGTGGCGTACCCCGTGAAGGTGATGGTGCCTGTTCCATTGAGTGGGTTTAATGTGATGTTGCCAGTGTTGGTGCCACCAATGGT
>PPGL01000052.1 GCA_003173915.1 Candidatus Levyibacteriota bacterium
GCTAAAACAGAAGCGATAAGCGTTAAAATAATAAAAATGCTAATATAAAGAGCTGTTTTAGATTTTGCTCTTCTTTGGGCTTCCCAAAAGTTCATAACCATAAGAATATTCGCTGTTCCTAGTAGAGTTAAGAAAAAGAAACCTTAGGAGCCTTTTTAACTTGTTGATCTTCAACTTGGAATAATTCTACGGGATGATGACCAAATGTACTTGCTAATAAATTGGCAGGAAATTCCTGTTGAGTTGTATTATACCGCATGACATTGTCATTATAAGCTTGTCTTGCAAAAGCAACTCGATTTTCTGTGGAGCTAAGTTCTTCTTGGAGTTGCTGCATGTTTTCACTTGCTCGTAGTTGAGGGTAGTTTTCTGCTAACGCCATGATATTTGTTACAGCTCCTCTTAATGCAGCATCTGCTGTAGCTAACTCTTTAATGGAGCTTGCTGTAGGGCCTCCACTTTTTTCTACCTGAGTCCGAGCCGCTTGAGCTTGATTACGAGCGTTGATCACAGCTTCTAATGTTCCCTTTTCGTAACTCATATAACCTTTAACGGCTTCTACCAAGTTGGGAATGAGATCATAACGTCTCTGTAACTGGACGTCGATTTGGCTCCAAGCATTATTGACTTGGTTGCGCAATTGAACAAGCCTGTTATAAATACCAACGCCCCAGAGCGCCAAAATAACCACTAACACTAAAATGATGATAAGAAGGGTAAACATAGAGAAACTCCGTCATATTCTTTTTCAATTCCATTTTACTCTTTTAAGATTTTATAGAGAACATTCAATTAAAATATTTATTTATCTCTTTTATCATTTGCATTTTAAGAGTCATTTAGAGCATCCTATTTAAGAAATTATCTCTGAATTCAGGGAAGCGAAAAGGAAAAAAAGCATGTGCTGTCCTGTAGACCATATTGGGGGAAAATTAATTATTCAAGAAGTGATTGTAGAAAAAGACAAAGAGGGAAAAAGAATTTGCTATGTGCATGGAGTTTATAATCGCAAACCAGCTAACTTAGCTGATCGCGCTTTTCGCTTTTTTCAACGGCTTGAGTTAATCGAAAAAATAGCTGAAATTGCTGATGAAGTTTTTCACTTATTTGGATCCTTGTTGCAGCGTACCACGAGTGTTTTGGTTTATCAGAGCCTTTGCAATCTTCATCATGCAGCGCATGATATTGAACATCATTTACATTCATTCTGTTTTTTAGGTGATCTGGTTTGTTTTATCACGGGAAGATTTTTTAAAGATGGGGCTGGCACTCCGCTTGATGGCTTACGCAGCTGTTCACGTGTTAGTCATGCTGTAGGGCATTTTTTTTCAACAGCCATCCTTTTGTCAGAACATCAATTGTATTCATTTGGTCGCTTAGAAAAAGTATTTAAGTATGCTTCAGCATTTAATGCGTTGGGGTATGGGATGTGGACCATTTCTCTTATTTGGCATCGTTATCAAGGAAAAGCTAATGCTCAATTTCATTCTGATTTAGGCATTCATTTAGCTGGTGGTTTGTTTGAAGCGATTCCGTTTACTAAAACAGTTTCTTCTTTAGCCCCTTATGCTTCTCTGATTAATAAGGCAACCGCTATAGCAGGAATGATTCATGCTTGGTGCACAGTTCAACGTTTGATGCCAAAAGACAAAGAAATTGTCTTTGTATCTTTTGTCCTTCCTAAAGAAGAAGATTTAAAAAAAATGGATTCTAGTCATCATTGCGCTCATTCGCATCACGTGAGTTTATAAAAGTGTTCCATGGAGGATAATTAAGGCAAGGGTAAAATAAATAATGACCCCTGTGACATCAACAAGAGTGGCGACAAAAGGAGTAGAAGAAGTCGCGGGATCTAATCCCAATCGCTTTAAGATAAAGGGAAGCATGGAACCAGAAAGTGTGCCGAAGAGAATGACTCCAATTAGAGAAGAAAACACCGTAAAGGCAATTAACAGCCAATGAGTTCCATAAAGATGTGTAAAAGCACCCCAAGCTGCTACCCGAAAAAAACCGACAGCACCTAAAATAACTCCCAAAAAAAGACCAGATAAAATTTCTCGACGCATCACTTTCCACCAATCTTTTAACTTTACTTCTCCTAGGGCCATTGCACGAATGATAAGTGTTGAAGCTTGTGATCCAGAATTTCCTCCACTTGAAATAATAAGAGGTAAGAATAAGGCGAGAACAACAGCTTGAGAAATCTGATCTTGAAAATATCCTAAAGCGGAAGCCGTTAACATTTCTCCTAAGAAAAGAATGACGAGCCATCCTACGCGCTTTCGCATCAGGCTGAAAAAAGAGATTTGCATATAAGGTTCTTCCAAAGCTTCCATTCCACCTAATTTCTGCATATCTTCTGTATCTTCTTCTTCCAGGACCTCTAAAATATCATCAAATGTCACGATGCCAATGAGCACGCCTTCTTTATCGATAACAGGTAAAGCAATGCGGTCATATTTTCTGAAAAATAAAGCGGCATATTCTTCATTATCATAAGCAGAAAGAGCGATGAACTGATGATCCATTAATTGGTTGACTTTGAAATTTAGGGGAGCGAACAGGAGTTCGCGAATCCGCAAATCATCTAGTAATACACCCTTTTCATCCACTACATAGATAATATTGATTGTTTCGCTGTCGTGTCCATACTCTCGGATAAAATCGAGAGCTTGTTGAACAGTCCATTCCTTTTTAATGGCTATATAATCTGGCGTCATGAGGCGCCCAACACTGTCTTCGGGATATCCCAATAGCTTTAAAGTTAAAAGACGTTCTTCTGGGGATAGAAGTTTAATGAGTTGATTGACAACCGAGGGGGGAAGTTCTTCTAAAAAAGCAGTGCGATCGTCGGGGGATAAGTTGTTTAAAAGATAAGCAGCTTTTTCCGAAGATAAAATACTCAATACAATTTTTTGACTAGAAAAAGAAAGGTATTCAAATGTTTCAACTGCTAAATTTTCAGGTAAAACACTAAAGATGAATTTTTGTTCTTCCTCTGATTTAGATTGAATATAATCTGCTAAATCTGAAGGAGATTTTGTTAAAAATGAGCTTTGGAGATTTATCTCATAAGAGTCATCAGAAAAATGGGAAAATGTCATCTTCAGCCCTTAATTTTGTCAAACCTTACTTTAGGAGCTTTCTTCTTATTCCTCTATTTGAATTTTATTAACGTATAAAATAATATTAGACATAGTAGGAGATAAAAATGAAAACAATCACGGAAGACTATGTGCTATTGAAGAGAGAAGTAAGAAATGACCGTTTCACTAGAAGAAGATATGACTGAACAGGAGGCTCAACAGTTGATCCAGCGGTTTTCTGGCCAAGGCAATGATAAACCAACGAATTCACACATTAGAATTTCAATTAAAACTAACCAAAAGGAAACAACATGAACAGATTTACTAGTTTGTTATTTTTACTTCTTACTTCGATATCTTTTTGTCATGCGGATATATTTTTTTCAGGAGATAGAGTTTATGTGGATGCAGATGCATTCAAATCAAACACTGATGGTGATGAATTCTATATACATACAGGCAACAACATCTGGCTTGTAACCCACACCATTCATAGAGATGCAAAAGGAATGTTCGCTTACGAATCTAATCTTGCGAGATCAACATTTGGTCCCGGGCATAAAGTCGAATATCAAAAAAAATGGAAATGCCCTTATTGCTATAGCTATTGGCCAATAGGAACTCCTTGCCAAAATCCAGATTGTCCATCTAAGTACAAGTAATAAAAGAGTCAGAAGCCTGCTCAAACGTAAGTTGAGCCATTTTCTTTAAGCTGATTCTTTACTTTCGGGCACGGGCACGATGGGAATAAGCAGCTTTTTCCGAAGATAAAATACTCAATCCAATACTCAATCCAATACTTTAGGAGTTTTCTTCTTATTCCTCTATATGAAAAAAATTCCAAATACTTTATTTTTTGTGGTGGGTATCCAATTCAATTAAAATAGGAATGATTATGGAGTGGTCTCAAATTTGGACAATTGTTGGAATTAATATTGGATTATTTGCTGCCTTAGCCACATTAATCGTGTGGGTAGTTGGTAAGGTAGATTCAGATATCAGAGGAGTAGGAGATAGATTAGACAAACTTGGAAATAGACTGGATGGACATGCTCAGCGTATTGATCAGCTATATAAGATGTTTGTTGATCTACTCAAAGAACGCAAGAATCCCTAAATTCGAAGGAATAGCTATGGACTTAAAAGTTATCGCAGAAACTCTGATCTTTATTATTACCGTTTGTGGAGCAATCTATGGTGTCATGAAGTTTTTGCTAAAAGATGTGATTGCTCAGCTGACTTTAATTGATAGACATATCATAGAAATTAAAGATGATCAAAAAAAAATGGATCAAAGAGTGATGGAAACTAATAAACGTATGGATGGCGTCTACAATGTATTATTAAAGCGTACAGAAAATCAGTGATGAGTTGTTTAACTTTTATGATCCGTGCAACATCATTTATTTTCAAATTTTTTTCTCTCTTCAATAGCGCACATCCTTCCGTGAAAATCTTTCATTTCAGATTGAATCGCCCTTAAAAGATCATTTGTATCCTTTCGATTCTCGTCTATTTTGCGATCTAATTGAATATATAAGGCAATAATAGTCCCAAGATTTGTGGCTATGACTGCAAAAACTGTTAATACTTGTGTCCAGTCCATAATATCCTCCTATTTTTATATAATCTTATCTCGTTAATTCAGTAATGATTGAAATGCGGGGTGCGAATTTCAATTTTCAAATTATTACCAAGTAAATTTTAATGCGTCGGTTCTGTATACGGTTACACACTTGTATTAATAATGTCAATATCCCTTTAAATATAACATAACATATATTATCAGACAATAAAATAAGGAAATGATTGAAACATTAGAGTAGAGGTGGGCTAATCCCCACCTCTACTCTAATGTTTAATATTTTTTTTCTAAAAATATGTCTATTGCTCTTCAATTTCTTTTTGAGGAAGTGTTTGATGATGCCACATCAGATGGCTAACATTGTTGGAAATGTCTGTTAAACGACTTTCCATTACTGCTACTTTAGTGTTGACTTGTTGAAGATCTTTTTCAATTGCCGTTACTTTAGTATTAATCTGTTGAAGATCTTTTTCTACGTTTTCAATTTTAGAATCCAGCTTTTCCAAACGACTTTCCATTGTCGTTACTTTAGTATTAACCTGTTGAAGATCTTTTTCTACGTTCTCAATTTTAGAATCCAGCTTTTCCATATGACTGTTAAGAAAATGCCACATGACAAGCATTAAGCCAAATCCTCCACTCAATACCCATAAA
>PPGL01000023.1 GCA_003173915.1 Candidatus Levyibacteriota bacterium
GAGATCTTCTTGTCTTATGCATAATCGAACTATTCTCCATATTGATTTTGATTCATTTTTTGCATCTGTCGAACAACAAGACAATGCTTCTCTTCGAGGAAAACCAATTGCTGTAACTGCAGCAAATGGCAGGACCGCGATAATCGCCGCTTCTCGTGAAGCAAAAAAACTAGGAATTCCCAATGTAACTCGTACCTACGATGCATTTCAAATTTGCCCTTGGCTGCAGGTTGTTCCAGCTAATTTCCATAGATATTTAGAAGTGTCAAAAAAGTTTTTGCATATCTCTAATTTTTTTAGTCCAACAATTGAAATGTTTTCGATAGATGAAGTTTTTATGGATGTTACTCATACGACTCGTTTGTTTGGAGGCGTTAAATCATTAGTACAGCTTTTTAAACAAAAAATTTTACAAGAAATAGGTCCGTACATAACAGTAAGTGTAGGAGTATCCTACAACAAGTTGCTTGCAAAACTTGCATCAGGACTTAACAAACCAAATGGGTATTGTGAAATTACAAAAGAGAATATTTGGGACATCTACGGGAAAGCCAAGCTTACCGATATGTGTGGAATTGGCAATAGACTTGCGCGTCGACTCAATAGTCTCGGAATTTATACTCTCATACAACTTCGAGATGCGCCTCTGCCCTATCTTATCAATGAATTTGGTCAAGTTGAAGGTCAGATACTAAAAGACATTGGTTTGGGAAACGATGATGAAGAGGTAATTCCTTACACAAAGGATATAGGAGTAAAATCAGTTAGTCGTAATTATTGTTTACCTAAGAATGAATACAATACACGCATTATTTATCAAAATATTTTTGGACTCTGTGAAGAAGTAAGTTTAAAACTTCGTCGGTTACAAAAAAAAGCAAAAACAATAGGGCTTAGTGTTCGAGGAGACATAAATTATTTTGAACGTAAAACTGTTGATCAATTTATTGATAGTGGACTCGAAATGTTTGGTATTTGTAGACAATTTTTGCAAACGTGGCATCCTGTGATGGTACGACAAATTTCTGTATGGGCAGGAAATTTGTATAACAGCACATATACACCATTATCTTTATTCGATCAAACAGAGAAAAAAACAAAACTACAACAAACAGTAGACACTCTTAACCAGAAATTTGGAGACCACACAGTACATAATGGATTTTTGCTATATGCAGATAAATTGACAACAGTCCCAAATGGTTATGGTGCAGACAGGTGGGAAAGAAAGAAGTTAACGCAAGAATCACTACTATAATTTGTTTCTAAAAATCAAAAAGTGTTTTATTTAAAAAGAACCTCTTTATAGTTTATCAGTATGTAGAACGAAAAAGCGCTCTAAGTTATTTATTTCCACAAACAAACTCAACTTCTTTGATTATTTCTTCTACTTTATGTTTGGGAAGATTTAGCATTTTCAGTTGGTTATGATTTTTACAAATGTCCTCTGCTAGTATAATTCCTTTTTCCAGAAGTTGTTGCTTTTGTGACGAAGAAAGTGTTGTTAAAACAGTAATTGGATACATATGATAGCGCTCTACCCAATCACGTAAACTATCTCCTTCAGGATAACTCCATGACACCAAATTCATTCGCACACAATTTGCGTAGGCGATTGCATCAACAGAAGCTTTGGTATTTGTAACAAGCCAAGCCTCTGTAAATCCATTTTTGTCTTTTACATCGTCAAACCTGGCTTTTGTATACAAAGCAACATGAATATTTGTATGAATTCCGACTTGATTATGAAATTTTGCTTCAATCATAATTTTATTTGGAATTACTGTATGTTTTTCAGCAATCACGTCAATTTCATGAGTTACACACCTCCCAGAAACCATTGTGCGAAGTTTGGTTTTATACTGCATGTGTTCTAAAATATCTGCCAAAAAATTTTCAAATGGATATCCTGTTGGACCAAGTTCCATAATTGCTTGTTTTAATGAGTATCGTGCTTTTGTATACGGATGTGGAGACTGTCCTAAAAATTCACCGATATGATAGTAAATTTCAGCTGTTGTCATGTTTTCGTGAAGACGGGATTTTATGTGATTTATTACATCGTTAAACAGTGCTTCTGGAATTCCAGATCGTCGAATTGAATGAAGAAGTTTTTCCTCAGAAAATGGTTGCTTTTCTCCGCTTGCTTTTACAATTGTTATCATCTCTTATTATGCTACAAAGTGGAGACAGTAATTGCAAGATAGTTATCTGCGAAACTTACGTAGCAATTTTTGTAGAAAAGGAAAATATTTTTCTTCTTTTCTTAGTCTTTTTTGAAAATTCAAATCTTTCTTGGCAAACGCAACAAAATCTTGTTCGCGAAAAAGCTCTACATATGTTGGATCCTTTGTTAATGCAGCGGCCATTTGTTTTTGTGCTGGCAAGGAGGGCTGTGCGTTTTTGTCATTAAGTAAGAAAACCACGACATCTGCTTTATTAATTCCTGTAGGAATAGTATAAATGAGTTGTCGATGTGACAAATGAGATCCGACATTATTGGTCGCTGCAATACTGTACTTTGCAGGAATGCTGTCAAGAAATTCATCAATTGTTGGAGCGTAGGATAATTGTTTGGTAAACATATCCAAATTTGCTAACCGTTCACCAGGAAGTGGCCCGAAAAAATAACCCCCTGCAAGTCCCATGAACAGTAAAAAATATCCAAGAATATGAAGAGAAATATGAATTTTTTTGTTCAAAAAGTAAACAGCATATATTAGAGCAATAAAGAAAAATGGAGTAAGATCTGCCGAATATTGATAATAAATTTGATGAAACGGTGGATTACTGCTTAGCAGATTTACTAGTAAATCAGGAAAAGCAAAAATAAGAAAAGGGAGTCCCACAATAGGTAAAAATCCAAGTGGCAACAAAAGTTGTTTTAAATATTCGAGCCTATCAGGAGCAAACATTGTAGAAAGAGTTTTTCCTGGAGATAAAATAATTGTTCGCATTACTGCAGAAGGCGTTGTTCCAAAATCTGTATAGTATGCTAATGCAAAATGTTGACCACCGCGAGTTAAAGGAATTGCTTTAAAAAAAATATACCAAAAAGTAAAAAGAGAAATAAGAAAAATTGATGCTCCTAAAATTTTTTGTTTTTTTATTATTACTGCATATATACCAAAAAGTGCCGTAATAAGCCACGTTTCTTCTTTGGTTAATGCTGCGAGTAGTAAAAAAATAACAAACCATAATTGTTTGTTTCTTTGTAAAAAATAAAATGCACCGAGAAAAAAAGTTGTTGCTAATGCAACTGCATGAAAGTCATATAAATTAACATGTTGTATTGCAGGATAGAGTAAGTATAAAAAAGATAAAAGTGTCGCAAGTGGTTTATTTTTAATAATGTCTATTGCCAAAAGATAAACAAATATAGCTCCTAATGCAATAACAACTGTTTGAATAAATAAAAGCATTCTTGGGTCTTGCCAAATAAGATAAAACGGCGCGAGCAGAACAAGAAGAAAATCTGCATGTACTGAAAGTCGAGAAATAATATTTGTTCCATCTGGGTTGGTAAGCGTAAATAGTCTTCCATGAGTACTATTCCAAACTGTTTGGTCCATATTCCCAAGGTCGAATCTTCCAGTGTAAAAATTTGTGTAGCGCAAAAAACTTGCTGTCGTAAAATAAGCAACATAGAGAAAAATAAAGACTGAAAGTAACATTTCATATTTATATTGCACAACAAATTCTCCGAGCGGCGTAATAATTTTTTTTGGAAAATGATATAGCAGTTTGACAATTGCCAAAAAAAGTACTTCTGCACCTATTAAAATAAGTCGAGCAAAAAACGCTAAAAATCCAGCAACAGAAAGAGGAAAAAGAGGGGTAAGTCCAGCAGTAACAATTGCTTCTCTTACTCCAAGTCCCATGGGAGTTATAAAAGATGCATATCCCACAATCATTGCTAAAACAAAGAAACTTGAATAAATCCAAATATTGTTGAGCGGAACTAATGCAATAGAAGCAATGCTTATATACGTACCTATTCCTAGAAAGAAAAAGGAAATGCTACTAATACTAAGCAATGTCATATTTTCCCAGAAAGAAAAATAAGGAAATATATGATGAAAAAATTTTCTAAATTTTTGTGGAATTTTTTTATCAAACACTTTAACTCCAAGAATAAAACCTAATATTATAAAGAAAAGAGTGATTGAGAAAATAGTCCATACAAATGCATTGGAAATATGCAAAACATTGGAAAGTAAAAAAGGAATTGAAAAAATACTAACTAGTCCCCCACCCAAAAGTATGTACTCTGATTCAATGGCCCAGCCAGAAAGTGTTGTTGTATGCTTTACAGATTTTTTACTAAATGAATGTGTCCGTCCAACAATACTCCAAACATTCCCAGGAATATATCGTTTTATTTCTGATACTCCCCATAAGTATGCTGTGTCTAAAAAAGAAACATACTGATTTTTGTATTTTAAAATATATTGCCATAAAAGTGCTCTAAGGAAAAAATATGCTAAAAAGCACAGAATACTTTCGACAAGTAGTGGCCATTGAATGGAAGTAATTGATTGAAAAATTTTTGGTAAGTTTGGAATAACAAATTTTCCAATAAAAAAAAGTGCGAGGAGAGACAATGGCCACCCAATAAAAAATTTAATTAGTGTGGAAAAACGTGATTTCATGATTGTGGCATTTGTGAAACTGTTGGTACTATCGATGTTGTTGGCGTAACTTGTATTGTTGCCCCTGGATTAGTATACGTAAAGTGTCTGAGAATTGTCTGAGATTTATCTGTTACTGTACTTTTTACCTGCAAAGTAAATGTGTTATTTCCAGTTGGTAAATTGTACAGACACGGACTCGTATTCGTAAAATCAGACCAGTCAGAACTGTTTATTTTATATGCCCATGCAACTGAACAATAGCCATTTCCTTGGTAGGAAATAGAAATGCACACAGGATTTGCTGTAACTGTTTGTCCTTCTTGAGGAGAGGAAATGGCAATTGGACCGATATCTTGTATACATGCTGATTGCGTGGGATTTGTGGGTACTGTTGTTGCTGACTGCAAAAGTGTTTGGTTTGGCTGTGTGGTAGGAGTATTTTGATCAACTTGTATAACAACTGGTGTTGGATTTGCAGGTATACTTGTTTGTTTTTTTGTTTGTAAGCTTATTATGTTAATTACAATAACCGTAAGCATCATTGGGATAGTGAGTATTGCTGCAAAAAAGTCTATATGGGATTTATGCTGAGGGAGTCTTTTAAGCCATTGTATTATGCGGAAAAACACTTCTTGAATTTTTTTCATACGCAGTAATTAACTTATTGTAACAAAAAATAGTCAGTTTAGACACCCCATGCGTACAATTGATCTAGAAGACTAGGTTTGATACAATTTATATATGCACCTGTAGCTCAGTGGATTAGAGCACTTCGCTTCGGACGAAGGGGTCGGGGGTTCAAGTCCCTCCAGGTG
>PPGL01000070.1 GCA_003173915.1 Candidatus Levyibacteriota bacterium
TCCCGATTTCTTTTTCTGTTCCAAATATTCCCAACTCGTCATCTTTTAATTGAAAAATAAGTCCAAGTTTTTCTCCGAATAATTCGAAATTTTTTACAAAATCTTCTTTTCCAGCAAGTAGTGCTCCTGTTGCAAAAGGAAGAGAAAATGTATATCGTGCAGTTTTGTATGTGTATGTTTGTAGAATTGTTTCTTCTGAAAGTTGTAAATTAACAACATCCTGCATTTGTCCAAGTCCAACAAGAGGAAGTTCGGAAGAAACCTTTCCTAAAATTTTTTGTTTTAATTTGGCATCTATGTCTAATTCATTTAAAAGCTGATAAGCAAGGAAAAAGCCGATATCTCCAACACAAAGTGCAAGAGATTTGCCAAGTTCGTCGTGGTTCTCAATATTTTTTCCTTGCAATAATTTTTGGTATTGGAAAAAAAGACTATCTTTTCCGCGTCTTGTAAAGTCATTATCCATAATATCATCATGAATAAGAAGAGCAGCATGGATAAGCTCGAGTGTAACAGCAACATCAATTGCTGATGCTATATTATTTCCTCCACAAAAATTAAAACTAGCAACAACACAATTCCCCCGAATCATTTTACCTCTTTCTGCAAATTTTGAGAAACGCTCTATTACATCAATTCCCCAACTACTTGTTTTCTCAAATTTGTCTTTATGTAAAAAAATAAATTCGTGTAGTCTTTTTTTAATGTCTTCTGTATGCGATAAGAAAGTTTGCATAATTTACATTTAATTTTTAGAAGTATTTTTCCATAACGCAAAAAGGTAGGTTAGTAGTAAATATACTAGCAATATCTGCCAAAGAAAAATTGATATAACAGCAGAACTTAAAATCATTGCAATAACAATTCTCTCCATTCCCTCTGTTGCGATAAAAAGAGCAGCAATTCTTCCAAAAATAAGTAACAGAATGATTCCTAAAAAAGGAGAAAAAATAACAGGAAATAAAACAGGTCTTCTTATGACTTCTCTAACAGAAACAAATGGAGTAAAAGTAAGTCCCAAAAGTGTTTTCGTCCAAATATATGTTGTAAAAGCGAAAAGTGTTCTTTTCCTCATGGATTTCCCCCTAAAATTCTTAATACTACTGTGTCATATGACGATCCAAACATTGCTTGCAAAAAAACTGTAATAACAAATGCAATAGGAATCAGGATGCGCCATGGATGGGTTCCAAGCCACATACTGATTGTTGTAAATACACGTGGAAAAGGAACTCCTTGCATGATTTTTTCTTGTTCGCTTGCACGTTTTTCAAGTTGTTTTAAAAAATCACGTTCGTTCATATGCTTTCTGGAATGATTTTCTTGCTCTATACAATAATGACTCGGTTGCTTTAAAAGATAGATTAAGCTCTAGTGCAATTTGTTTGACCGGAATATTCTCTTCGTAATGCATTTGTAAAATTTTTCTATAAGGCTTAGAAATTTCGTGTAGTGCCTTTTCAATTCTTTGTCGAATGATGTTTTTTTCATACTGAAATTCTGGTTGGTGCATTTCTTTTGCGAGAATCTCAAGAAAAGGCGCTTGAGAAAGTAATACAGACTTAATTTTTCGTTTTCGATAAAAATCGACAATTTTATTTCGAGCAATTCTATACAGCCATGCTTGAAGATTCTCGTCTTTTTTGAGGAGTTGCAGCGAATCAATTGCTTCAAAAAATGTATCGTTAAGAACTTCCTCAACATCTTCTTGCGAAGGGAGTTTTTTTACAAGATATCTTTCAATTTTTGGGGCATACTCTTGATATAATGCCAAAATCGCATGTTTATCTCCTTCCAAAATCTTTTGAATAGATGTCATGCCGTTAGTATATCAAATTTGTGCCGAATGATTTAAGGAAAGTTTACGACTATATATATTTAAGCGAAATAATACCTATGAGCCTACGCGATAAAAATACCATTGCAGAAAGAAGAAAAGCATTAGAAGATATAATTTCATTTCCTCTGAGATATATCGGTTCTTCCACTGTTCCTCAAGATGAAGCTTCAAAAAAAAATTGCGAAAATATGATTGGTATGGCGCAAATTCCAATTGGTGTAGCAGGGCCACTTAAAATTGGTGACGAAGAAGTATATCTTCCCCTTGCAACGACGGAAGGAGCTTTGGTTGCATCTGTGAATCGTGGAAGTAAGGCAATTACACAAAGTGGTGGCGCACTAACGGAAAGCAAACGAGTAGGTATAAGTCGAGCACCGGTATTTGCTGTTGCCTCACTCACAGAAGTGCGCGATACTACTACATGGGTTGAAAAAAAATTTGATCTTCTTCAAAAAATTACTAATTCCACATCGAGTCATTTAAAATTACTTTCCCAAAAATCTTGGATTATCGGACGAAATGTTTTTATACGATTTGTATTTGATTCTCAGGATGCAATGGGAATGAATATGGCAACCATTGCAACAACACTTCTTGCGAAAGAAATTGAGAAAAATACACAAGCTCGACTAGTTGCAATCTCTGGAAATATGTGTGTAGACAAAAAACCAAACATGCTCAATGTTTTAGAAGGGCGTGGTATACAAGCATGGGCAGAAGTTGTGTTATCAAAAGACAGTATACAAAATACATTAAAAACAACGCCTGAGAAATTAGTTGAAGTGGTTACACGAAAAATATACCTAGGTTCACTGTTTTCAGGAAGTATTGGAGCAAATGCACACGCTGCAAATGTTTTGGCTGCAATCTTTTTAGCAACTGGGCAAGATATTGCTCATATTGCAGAAGTAAGTGCGGTATTTGATACTGCGGAGATAGACAACAATGGCGTGTATTTTTCAGTTTTTTTACCTGATTTGGTTATTGGAACTGTTGGAGGAGGAACAAATCTCCCAACACAACAGGAGGCTCTTCGGTTGCTTGGTGTTGCAGGAGGAAATGAAGGAAAAAATGCAGAAAAATTTGCAGAAATTATTGCAGGAGCAGTTCTTGCTGGAGAAATATCTCTTGCAGCGTCACTAAGTGTTGGTTCGCTTGCAGCTGCCCATATACAACTTGGAAGAGGAGGAGAAAAATAATGGTTGGAATTGTTGGGTATGGTGCCTATGTACCTCGATATAGAATTACATTAGAAGATATTGCCAGAGTGTGGGGAAAAGATGCGTCAGATGTTATTAACGGGTTTAAAGTAAAAGAAAAATCAGTTCCTGCATTTGATGAGGATGCGGTAACGTTAGCAATAGAGGCAGCTACTTGTGCTCTATCGATGACAGGTATAGAAGCAGAAAAAATTGACGGTATTTTTGTTGGTTCAGAAAGTCATCCTTATGCTGTTAACCCTTCATCAACAATTGTTGCAGAATATTTAGGTGTTGGGCGTGATTTTTTTGCTGCTGATTTGGAATTCGCTTGTAAAGCGGGATCTGCAGGAATGCAGGTGTGTGCTGCACTTATTGAGAGTAGAAAAGCATCCTATGGACTTGCTATCGGCAGTGATCTAGCACAAGGAAAACCACATGATGCTCTTGAGTACACTGCTGCAAGTGCAAGTGCTGCATTTATTTTGGGAGATAAAAAAACTGAAGTAATCGCAGAAATTACTTCCATGTCATCATTCAGTTCTGATACTCCTGATTTTTGGAGAAGAGATGGAGTGAGGTTTCCATCACACTTTGGCAGGTTTACTGGAGAACCAGCATATTTTACTCATGTGTTAGGAGAAGGAAAAAAATTATTACAACAAACCAAACTACAACCGCAAGATTTTGATTACTGTGTATTTCATATGCCAAATGGAAAGTTCCCTCGAGTTGCAGCAAAAAAACTTGGTTTCACTCCACAACAACTTGCTTCGTCACTAACTGTTGATCTTATTGGTAATCCATACTCAGCGTCTTCTCTTCTTGGTCTTGCAGCTGTACTCGATATCGCAAAGCCTGGGCAGAAAATTTTCTTTGTATCATACGGATCAGGTGCAGGATCGGATGGGTTTGTTTTCCAGACAACTTCCAACATAACAAAAAAACAAAAAAATACCACACCAATTTTAGAAATGATTGCAAATAAAGAATATATTTCGTACACAGCATACTTACGTCAAACACACAACATATGAAAATACATATTTTAGGAGGAGCAACGACAAAATTTGGTGAATTATGGGGAGTTTCTCCTCGTGATCTTGCTCGTGAAGCAATGTTCCAAGCACTTGAAAATTCGACAATGAAACCAAAAGATATTGATGCTATTTTTGTTGGCAACATGTTATCTGGAATTTTAGGGAATCAGGCAAATCTTGGTTCTCTTATTGCTGAAGAATTACAAGTATCTATTCCAGCGGTACGAGTTGAAGCGGCATGTGCATCTGGAGGACTTGCTTTGCACACTGCAATTAATGGATTGAAGGCGGGACAATACAAAAACGTGCTGGTTTTGGGAATTGAAAAAATGACTGACCACAATAGTGATGATGTTACAACTGGATTAATGGCTGCAGGATCAGATGAGGAAAGAATTGCCGGCGCAACATTTCCAGGGCTTTATGCACTTATCGCACGAGCATACATGCAGGAATATGGAGTGACAGAAGAAGATCTTGCAGGGGTTTCTGTAAAAAATCATTACCATGGTAGTCTTAATGCAAAAGCGCAATTTCAATCTCCAATTACTGCGGCAGATGTTATGAAAAGTAGCAGAATTGCTGATCCTTTAAAATTATTAGATTGTTCTCCAATTTCTGATGGTGCTGCGGCGGTTGTTTTAACAAGCCAAAATTCTGAAAAAAAACACAGAAAACCTATTACCATTCTTGCGAGTGAGGTGGCATCAGATACATTGAGTCTGCATAATCGCGATTCCTTTACTTCTCTTTCCGCGGTCACAAAGGCAGCAAAAAATGCATACACAGTTGCCGGAATTGCACCGAAAGATATAGATGTTGCAGAAATTCATGATTGTTTTTCTATAGCTGAGGCGATAGCAACAGAGGATTTAGGTTTTGCAAAAAGAGGATTTGGTGCAAAAGAAATTGCGGCAGGGAAATTTACTCTGGGAAAAGGGAAAATCATTACGAATCCTTCTGGAGGACTTAAAGCATGTGGGCATCCTGTTGGCGCAACCGGAATTAAGCAAATTGTCGAGCTTATAGAGCAATTGCGTGGGGATGCAGAGAAACGACAAGTAGAAAATGCTCGGATTGGTTTGGCACATAATGTTGGTGGCAGCGGAGCTTTAGCAGTAATTCATATTTTAAAAGCATAGTATGAAAATAACACCGGTCAAATTGTGGAGAAGACAAAAACAGACAAAGAGCCTTTTGGGTAAAACGGGTCAATTATTGCTTTGGACGGTCATTCGGGTTCCCGCAAAAGCATTTGCACCACAAATCCCATACCCGGTTGTTATCATAAAGCTGGATGATGGGAATAAAATGGTCGGACAATTAGTAGATTACACAGAAAAAGACTTAGTTGCAGGAAGAAAAGTAGTAGCTGTCCTGAGGCGTTCTCGTATAGAAGATAAAGAAGACGTTATATCTTACAACATAAAATTTAAACCAATATGAAATCGTTTACCATATCGGCTCCTGGTAAACTGCATCTTCTTGGTGAACATACTGTTGTGTACGGAAAACCTGCACTTTTGGTTGCGGTGAATAAAAGATGCTTTGTAAAAATTTCTCCACGGAAAAACAAGTTAGTAGTTTGTAAGATAAAAAATCTTTCTGAGTCCACTGTTTTTTCAGAGAAAGAAATTATTGAAAAAAATGAGAATGCAAGAAAACTCTGGAAAGCATATAAAAAAAATCCTGTAAAATTTTCTCTTCGAGACATAATTACTGCGCCAATAGATTTTGTTACAGTAGCTATCGGCGAATCTTTAAGAGAAATGGGGAAAAATTTGCCTTGCGGTTTTACTGTAGAAATTACTTCAGAAATTCCAATGGGAAGTGGTATGGGTTCTTCGGCTGCTTTAGCTGTGGCAATTGCCGGAAGTATGTCTTATTTATTTACTAAATCATTGGATAAAAAGTTTATTACTACTGTTGCATTAAAAGTAGAACAACGAGTTCATGGCAATCCATCAGGAGCCGATGCAGCGACTAGTATAGCAGGAGGACTACTTTTGTTTGAGAAAAGAGAATACGGTAATAAAAAAATTACTCCTCTTGTCTACAGCATATCAGATTCATTTCAAAAAAAGCTTTCTATTATATTCACCGGAAAACCCGAAGAAACAACCGGGGAAATGGTCGAAATTGTGAGGAAGGCATATATAAAAAATCCAAAAAAAATTAAATCGATTTTTAATAGTCAGAAAACGCTAACGTATGGTTTGGAAAAAGCATTACACGAAGAAAATTCCCTTGCTTTTGCGAGTATTTTACAACAAGGAGAGAGAAATTTGGAAGAATTGGGTGTTGTGTCTGAGGGTACACAAAAAATTATTCGAAAAATCGAATTTCTTGGAGGAGTAGCTAAAATCTGCGGGGCCGGAGGGAAAAAAGAAAATTCAGGAATTGTTATGATATTTGGAGTTTCTCCTCCTACTCTTAAAAAAGAACTAAAAGTGCAATCACAACCAATTGTTTTTGACATGAAAGGTGTGGTAAAAGAGAAATGATGAATAGAGTTACTGTTTCGGCTCCAGGGAAATTAATGCTTTTAGGAGAACACGCTGTTGTATATAACAGACCGTGTTTGGTTACTGCAGTTAATCAACGGATGAAGGTGACTGTAGAATTGATAAGGTTACAGGAGTTTTATCTTGATGCTCCCGACGTAAAAATTTCCGGATATAAAAAAAATATTGCTCATCTTGGAGTAGGAGAAATTCCAAAGGGTGCACAATTCGTCGAAATTGCTATTAAGAATTTTTTTATACACACAAAAGTTCAAATTGAAAAACATGGATTGTATATTAAAACAGCATCTGAATTTTCTTCACAATTTGGATTTGGTTCATCATCTGCATCAACTGTTTGTATAGTAAAAGCATTAGCAGAACTTTTCAAGAAAAATCTTTCTAATAAAGAAATTTTTGAAATCGCTTATAAAACTGTTTTAGATATTCAGGGAAAAGGTTCGGGGTTTGACATTGCAGCAGCAATTTATGGTGGAACTTTATATTTTTTAACCGGTGGTAAAAAAATTGAATCTATTTCTATTTCCAGACTTCCTCTTATTGTTGGATATTGTGGAGTGAAAGCAGATACAGTAACTCTAATGAATCAAGTAAAAGCAAAGTTTACTGGCAATGAAAATAGACTGGAAGAAATTTATACTTCTATTAAGCACTTGGTTGAAAAAGCAAATAAGGCAATAAAGAATGAAGAGTGGCAAGAAATGGGTAAAGCAATGAATGGAAATCAGGAATTACTACAAGAATTAGGAGTGAGTATCCCAAAGTTGGATGAAATGATTAATGCTGCGAAAAATGCTGGAGCATATGGCGCCAAGCTTTCAGGAGCAGGTGGAGGAGACTGCATGATTGCGCTCGTACCAGAAGAAAAAAAAGAAGCTGTGGGTCTTGCAATTAGTAAGGTTGGTGGAGAAATAATTCCGGTTTTGGCAAATGCTGAGGGAGTACGAGTTGAATTATGAAGGTAACAGCAATAGCTCCATCAAATATCGCCTTTATAAAATATTGGGGACGAAAGGACGAGGCGCTTCGACTTCCTGAAAACGGAAGTATTTCCATGAACTTAAGCAACCTTCTTACAACATCAACTGTGGAGTTTGATGAAAAGTTAAAGGAAGATAGTATTACTATTAATACTACACAAGAGCAAAAAGAGGGAAATCGGGTAACGATGCAGCTTGACCGAATTCGCGCTTTAGCAAAAATACATGCGAAAGCTCGAGTTGTCACAACAAACAATTTTCCCACTGGTACTGGTTTGTCTTCTTCTGCTTCTGGGTTTGCTGCGCTAACTGTTGCTGGTGCTGTAGCAGCAGGGCTAAAACTTTCCGAAAAAGAGCTATCGATTCTTGCCAGACAAGGGTCTGGTTCGGCATGTCGGTCTATCCCGGATGGGTTTGTTGAGTGGCTGGACGGGGACACCAGTGAAACATCGTACGCCACTTCCATATACGCTTCCGATTATTGGGATATTATTGATATTGTCGCGGTGGTGTCTAAAGAGCGAAAAGATGTGAGTACCACTGAAGGACAAAAAAGGGTTGGTACGAGTCCATTTTTTGAGGTTAGGAAAGTGCACATAGCTCAAAAGATCAAAGAAATAAAAAAATACATGGAAGAAAAAGATTTTGAAAAGTTTGGAGACTTACTGGAAGCGGAAGCATTAGAGCTTCATGCAATTATGTTGACTTCCCAACCGTCATTAATTTATTGGATGCCCGGGAGTTTGCTACTTATGAAACTTGTCAAAAAATGGCGAAGCAAAGGATTATCTGTTTATTTTACTCTAAACACTGGTCAGGACGTGCATATTATTTGCCAGAGAAAAGATCAAGAACAAGTCAAAAAACTTTTAACAACAGTAGAAGAAGTGCAAAAGATTATTGTTAATTATCCCTGTAAGGGAGCTCAGGTTGTTTCGTCTCATCTTTTCTGATACGATTAAAAAAATTATGTCAGCCAAGAGACTTCATCAGCCAGACATTAATGGCACTCATGCAGGTGTGAATCAACCTCTTTCTCCTGAAACGCAAGCAATTTTTAAAGAATGGATGGCTCAAGGAAATTATTTTTCTCCCAATACTTCCTTTACAATCAGGAAAATTGCAGAAAATATTAACAGTTTAGCAAATAGTCCATATATCACAGAAATTGGAGTTGCTGTTCATGAGGCAGATACAGAAACTCTCCTTATTTATCATCCATTTACACACGAAGAAAGGAAAAAAATTGCCTACACTTTTTTTACAGAAGGGGAAGAAAAATTTAAGACCGCAGGATTTTTCCCAAAATATGAAAAAGGGGATAATCATGGTACCTATCTTTATCTTCATCCAAAAGTGAGTATTCTTGATGCAAAAAAATTATTATCTCGTCATTTTGCAATCGAAAAAATTACAGCGGACTACAAAGAGTTTACTAGCTGGATTCAAGGTGTAGAAAAAGAATTTGGCATGTTTGAATTTACTCCGACTAATGAAATTCCAGCAGGATTTAAAGATATGCATTTTTCTTTTGACAGTGGAGGAACATTTTTTATTACCCCACAAGGAGTAGATAAAGCAACAACATTTTTAGAGCTTATTAATCTTCGTTTCAAAGATATTCCTTGGGAAAATATTTCTATTGCAGGAGATTCCAAACCAACAGATGGGCCAATGTTTACACTTCCCAATATTATGCATATTGCAGTGAAGGAAAAAGAATTATTGGTTGATGTTCCTGGAAAAAATGTCTTCGTTGAAACCCCTGATGAAGCAACAGATATTATTAAAGAATTACTCAATAAATAAAATCCTACTATGAAAGCATTAGTAAAAATTGGTGGAAGTGTATTTGATTTGGGGGCAAAACAAGTAACTGCTGTTTGTGAGGATATTGTAAAACATAGTCAGGGGAATCAATTTGTTATTGCTGTTGGTGGAGGTCCCTCTCTTGATACATTAAAAAATGTCAGAGGAGAAATTGGTGAGGAGATGTATCAATATTTATCAACAAAAGCCATTGTAATTAACGCTCGTGTTCTTGAAACAATTATTCCAAATTCAAAATATATAGAGCCAATAGAAATTCCTAAAATAGAGTCCCTCTTGACTACAGGCATTCTGCCAATTGTTTCGCACATTGATAAATCGTTTACTCAAGATTTACCTAACAAAAATTCAACAACGGATACACATGATATGGCAATTGCGGAATATTTGCACATTAAAGATATTGTGTTTATTAAAGATACAAAAGGGGTTTTTGATAAAGATCCAAATATACACAGAGATGCTGTCTTTTTTGAGACAGCCAAACCAGACGATTTTTTTTCCAAAAGAATAAATAGAATTGGTACAGATGGAAAGGATAAACATTTAATCGAGGACGATGCATTAACATTATTGCAACGAAGCACACTGATTAATTCTATTTCTATTATTGATTGTAAGGATACAACTGCTCTTGCAAAGTGGTTAAACAATGAGTCAGTAGGTTCAAAGATTATAAAAGGTTAAAATACTTACTTACTCCATCTTCCAAAAATTCCTGTTGAAAGAAGACGATGATGGGTTTTTTCTTCAAGCACTAATTCTCCAACTTCAATTGTTCCGCCAAGATGTTCAGTAGTATCTTGAAGGACGTTCTGTAACATTAGTGCAGAGGAAGAAATCGCGTATGCGTTTACTATTATAAATAGTGGGTTGTTAGAAAGTATTTGTTTGCAAAGTTGCATTAGTTGAGGAAAAGATTCATTAAATTTCCACATACTGCCATCTGGTCCATGTCCAAAAACTGGTGGATCAAGAATAATTCCATCATATTTATTGCCCCTTTTAATTTCTCTTCCGACAAATTTTACTGCGTCATCCAAAATCCAGCGGACAGGTTTGTCTTCAAGTTTGCTCGCCGCTTGATTTTCCCTTGCCCAGCCAATGGTTGGTTTGGAAGCATCAACATGTGTTACTTTTGCTCCGGCTCGCACTGCGGCAAGAGAAGCAAGACCAGTGTAGGCAAAGAGGTTGAGGATGTTTACAACGGGGTCCTGCCGCTCGTTTATCCCACTAGTGCTGCCCTGGTGGGATCCCTTCTCTCGCGTCACCCCTTCGTTTTTTGTTGACATAATACGCGAGTTAACAGACTCTATTATAAAGTCCCATTGCAAGTGTTGTTCGGGGAAGACTCCTGTATGCTTGAATGGTGAAAGTTTTACCCAAAATGAAAGGTTTTTATATGTCATTAACCATTTTTCAGGTAATTTTTTGTTAAATTGCCAATTCCCTTTGTCATCTGATGTTCTTTTAAAAACAGCATCTGCATTACTCCATTCCTTCTCAGATAATTTTCTTCCCCAAATTGCTTGGGGATCAGGTCGTTGCAAAATATATGGTCCAAATTTTTCCAAACGAAATCCATTGCCACTGTCGAGAAGTTCGTAATCTTGCCAACCAGCTGTAGAAAGAATTTTCATAATTTTTAATATTACGTATGTACTATTATATATATTGCAAACAAATTTGTATATCAAATGCAAACAAAGAATAGCAAAATAAAAAAATAAACGAGATCATCAAAAAAGGTATTGACGAAGAAAAAAATATGTTGTATCATGTTTTTAGTCTCAATACATTTTGAGACGTTTTAATTTTTAAAAAACATATGGCAGATGCACAAAAATTTCAAAGAACAAAGCCCCATCTTAATATTGGAACCATTGGTCACGTTGATCATGGTAAGACAACGACAACAGCAGCAATTGCTACCGTTTTAGCAAAACAAGGTCTCGCAGCAGCAAAGAAATACGAAGATATCGATAATGCCCCAGAAGAAAGAGCACGTGGAGTTACCATTAATATTTCTCACATCGAATACGAAACAAAAGCGCGACACTATGCTCACATTGATGCTCCAGGTCATGCAGATTACATCAAGAATATGATTACCGGTGCAGCACAAATGGATGGCGCAATCCTTGTTGTTTCTGCTCCTGATGGTCCAATGCCACAAACTCGCGAACACATCCTTCTTGCACGACAAGTTGGAGTACCTGCAATTGTTGTTTACATGAATAAATGTGACATGGTTCAAGATCCAGAACTTCTTGACCTCGTCGAAATGGAAGTCCGCGAACTTCTCACAAAATATCAATATCCAGGAAACGATGTTCCAGTTATCAGAGGATCGTCTCTTAAAGCACTTGAAGGAGATGCAACATACGAAGCAAAAATTATGGAACTCATGGATGCAGTTGATTCCTACATTCCAACACCAACTCGTGATACAGACAAGCCATTCCTTATGCCAGTTGAAGATGTTTTCTCAATTAAAGGTCGAGGAACAGTTGTTACCGGAAGAATTGAAAGAGGAGTCGTTAAAATTAACGAAGCAGTTGAAATTGTTGGAATTAAACCAACACAATCAACAGTTGTCACAGGAGTCGAAATGTTTAGAAAACAACTTGACGAAGGACAAGCAGGAGACAATGTTGGACTTTTGGTTCGAGGAATTGAAAAAAATCAAGTCGAAAGAGGGCAAGTTATTGCAAAACCAGGATCCATTACCCCACACACCAAATTTGAAGCGGAAGCATATATTCTTTCAAAAGAAGAAAATGGTCGACATACACCATTCTTCACTGGATACAGACCACAATTCTACATCCGAACAACAGATGTTACTGGTAATGTTACCCTTCCAGAAGGTGTTGAAATGGTCATGCCAGGAGATAACACAAAGATGACTGTAGAGCTCATTGTTCCGGTTGCTCTTGAAGAAGGTCTTCGATTTGCTATTCGTGAAGGTGGCAAAACAGTCGGAGCAGGAGTGATTTCCAAAATTATCGCATAAGTTTATTTCAAACGTCATCCTGAATTGGTTTCAGGATCTACTAAGAATTCGCCGAAAGGCGGTTTTTTTTTGCTATTCGTGTAGATTAATTTCATGCTATGCTGATTATATGTGGATTTTTGTTGTTCTTGTAGGAATAGGATTTGCGTACTTATATATTAAATACATAAAATATTCAGAGGAAGATTCAAAACAGCTTCAGCAAAACATTACTAAAAGCTATGCAGACCTTCATATCGAGTCATCAACAAGAATGTATGTTGCGCAGTCAAAAATTCCTCACGCTGGAAGAGGAGTTTTTGCAAAGGAACAGATAAAAAAAGGAGAACTCATTGAAACATGTCCTGTGATTGGTTTTCCTCCAAACGAAAGTTATTTATTGTCTCGTACCCGACTTAAAAATCATTTTTTTGGCTGGGGTCGAGCGCAAGAAGATAGTGCATTATGTTTGGGTTTTGGCTCTCTTTACAATCACTCTTCAACACCTAACGCAATCTGGGGTGTCCTTCCGGAAAAAAATATCATACAATTTTTTGCTCTGCGAGACATAACAAAAGATGAAGAAATTACTCATGATTATCATTGGAATCCACGTACAAGAGGCGAGAATACAGTTGATAATTTCTAAAGGATGCTATAAATTCTAACCTATGGAGTCAATTACTCCTTCTCCACAAATTTACGTTGGAAAATCCTCAATTCCTAATGCAGGGAGAGGTATTTTTGCTCTTGTCGATATTAAAGAAGGTGAGGTTATTGAATCTTGTCCTGTTATAGAGATTCCCAAAAATCAAGTTCAAAATATCCAAAAAAGTATACTTATAAATTACAATTTTGCATGGGGAGAACACCAAGAAACAGTTGCAATTTGCCTGGGATTTGGGTCGATGTACAATCACTCTTATGAGCCAAATGCAACATATATAAAACATTACGAGCAAAAGATAATTAACTTTGTTGCGCTTAGAGAGATAAAAAAAGGAGAGGAAATAACTGTGAATTATAATCATGGAAATCCATATGACAAAAGTCCGTTGTGGATGAAGGACGTTCCTGGACCAGAAAGAGAAGAGAAATAAAGTTCCTTCTCCTTTTAGGAGAAGGCTTCGGCCGTGAGCTCAGCCGAACGGTTAGGATGAGGTTCTGTTATTCAAAAGCGTATTGTTTACAAACCTCACCCGGCCCCTCTCCTAACAGGAGAGGGAGATTGTTAGCTTATCAACCAATTCCAGCCTAGACAATCACAACTAGATATAGTATAATATATTTTATCTTAAGAACATTTGTTCTTTAAAATTATTGACTAGTTATGCCAAAAGGAAGAATTCGAGTTAGATTAAAATCTTATGACGCACGAGTCATTGACTCATGTTGTCAACAAATTCTTGATACGGCAATCCGTACAGGAGCAAAAGTAGTCGGACCTGTTCCTCTTCCTACAGAACGCTCAGTATACACAGTCAATAAATCCCCATTTGTAGACAAAAACGCACGAGACCACTTTGAAATGAGAATTCACAAAAGACTTATCGACATCGTTTCACCAACAGAAAAGACAATTGATTCCTTGACCCATCTCGAACTCCCAGCTGGAGTTGACGTAGAAATCCGCATGTAAGCCTCTAAAAAAGAGGTTTTTTTAATTCTGTTCCCTATTTCACCAATTGATAAAATCTTCTACAATTATCTTAAAGCCATGTCTGTCCGCATGTTAGCTGTAGGCTTTTTATTTATAGTACCTATTTTTTTAGGTATCTTCCTCGTCTCCTGTTATGTAAAAGTTTTTGCTGCATCGTGTCCCTCAGGATTTACTTGTCAGGCAATTGGAGGAGCAGCAGGAAGTGTGAGCACAGATAGTAGTGGTAACCTCGTTGTCAGCGCATCAGGAAACAGAATTCTTGGCGGGACATCAGACCAAATGTATACGATTACAAAATCTGTTACGGGAGACTTTCAAGCAATAGTAGAAGTGCTTAGTCAACAAAATAAATATCAAGGTAACGGCTGGGGACCTGAGGCAGGACTTGTTGTAAGGACC
>PPGL01000001.1 GCA_003173915.1 Candidatus Levyibacteriota bacterium
AACCATCAACCATCAACCATCAACCATCAACCATCAACCATCTAGAATATACCATGCTCTAGAGTATCTTTTCCAATTGTAATCGTAATATCGGAAATCTTTGAAGAATTTGGTAAAAGGATTGGCTGCAGATGCAAGAGACGACCCAAACGATCTGTTGTATAACTTGGACTACCCGAATATTGAATTGAGGACTTTTGCACCTGTGTATCTGCTGTCGATACCATGATAACATTTGCTCCAATATTTGTGAGAAGTTTGGCTAGCTGACTACCAAGCCCACTTACGCCAGTTGCGTTGACAATCGTAATACTCTTCCCTTCTGAATACAAAGATTTGTCCTGAAAAATTTTGGGAACAATTGCTGCTGCCGCTGTAGTATCTGAAGGAAGTGAGGTTTGTATAAGCGCATCACTTGGCAAACCATTTACAAATAGCCACAATTTGCAAATATCTATAGGAGAAAATGATGCACTGTGATGGATAAGTGCATTAAGAAGTAGACTCTTTACACTCTGTGAACTATCTCCTACAATGGTTCCATCAAGAGGAATAGATAACGTCTTTGCTTCATCTGTTACATTTTTTTGAGAAATACTTACAACAGTAACGCTTGACTCATCTGGATTAAACGTAATGATTTCTGGATTTTTCCCTGTTATGCCAATGGTAAATTGGTGTGCAGAGTCAAACGCGCTTTGGCCTAAAAAGACAACAAATTTCCATACAAAAGAGCATAAAATAATAAGCACAAGAATAGACAAAAATCCTATCCCCCAAGCAATATATTTTCCAGAACGTGCTGATTTTTTCCCCACAAGTATTATCGTACTGAAGACTTCGTATCACTGCAAGGGGAAAGGAAGAAATTTTTATTTTGAAACAAAACTGTGATTTTCCAACCAATTCGCAATAGTTTCGATATCAAGATTTTGTATATCCACATGAATCATAAACTCAATGACTTCTTTTTCCACAATTTTCAATGAATAATGATTTTTTTCTAAGAAACGTAGCGTGGTAAAAAAGGCAGTTCTTTTATTTGCATCATTAAATGGATGATTTTTTACTAACGATTGCATCATAGCAGCTGCCATAAGCCAAATCGAACTGTATAAGTATTTTCCACCAAACTGAGCACGAGGTCTTTCTATCGCAGAATGTAATAGAGTAAAATCATGAATTAGCTTCTCTCCTCCTCCAATTTCAAGCATCAAATCATGAATTGCAATTACTTCATCCAGGGTAATGAATTTCATTTTTTTGCAAGCTCTTTTATCAGAGATTCATATTTGGTACTTATCCCATCTAGCCACTTTTTGAATTCAGGAGTAAGAGATGGCTCAGAACCCTCTTTTGTTCGAATTTGTATAACATCTTGTTGTGGATCCGCCTCAACTAATACCTGTTGTCCAGCTTTAATATGCGAGCTTTTTACAAACTCTTTTGGAAGCGTTACAGCAAGGGAATTCCCTACTTTAATTACCTTTTGTTGCACCATATTATAACATGTTATAACAGCTTATCTTATTTGTCAAGTCATACCCGCTCTACTATGGTCTATTAACTATGAACCGTGAACTATGCACTCTCAACTTCCTTACTCCCACTTTTTCTTTTTCTCTATAACTTTTGGCATGACAAAAACTGGCTTATTTGAAACAGAGCTTGCTCCTTGTGCTTGTCCAGCACTTTTTTTCTTTTTTTTCTTGTCTCCTTTATAAAAACCTCCAAAACTTCCCATACATTCACCTCCTCTGTCCTTTATGATACAAAAAAATAAAAAAAATGCAAAGTGCAAATGGAAATCTCAGTCGTCATTCTGGCAAGCGAGCAAAGCGAACGCGTCCAGAAATCTAGTTCCTCTATCAGGCCGTACCTACCGGCAAGCAGGCGTCAGAATGACAACAACATTGATGTCATTCCGAGCGAAGTCGAGGAATCTTCCTCATCAGAATTTATGAACTCTCTTATGCTAGATCCCTCCACGCCCGAGCTGAGCTCGGTTGGTCGGGATGACAAACATATTTGTGTCATGTTGAGCAAAGCGCGCCACTACGAAGTAGCAAGTACTCTTGGAGTGAAACATCTTCCTAGTGATCTAAGAGTAAACTTTGACTTGCAAGAAGAAGATGAGAAAAGTAGAATAAGCGAGTGAACCAAAAATTACTCCACGCTGCAAAAGAATTTTTCTCCCAAGGATTATTTATTTTTGTTGCCTGCTTTTTTTATTTTAACTTACCTTACTTCCAAAACCTCTTACAACCTGAGGCAAAAACTATTATTACCTACCTCGCTGAGGGATTCGCAATACTCGGCTTCCCCTACTTTGCAATACGAAATTTTTTCTGGCCAAAATATTTAGAAAGCGAAGGAAAATCAGTTATTGCACTCCGGGCAATTCTTGTAGGCATACAACATCTTAATCCCCTTTTTACCCTAACACCAACTATGCCAAATTTTCTTTCCTTTTCTATTTCTCCAAAAAGTCGCACTGCTCTTTTGTCGGTTATTGTAAAGTTTTTTTATCTTCCGCTTATGATTTCTTTTCTTATTGGAAACGTAACAATACTACAAAATATATTCACACAAAAGCCGGGAAACTTTTTTACCTATGCAACATTTTCCAACTGGACATACTATGTACTCTACAATCTCATTTTTGTGATTGATACAGCATGTTTTACTTTTGGGTATATTGTTGAAGCAAAATGGCTAAAAAACGAAATTAAATCTGTCGATCCGTATCTTTCTGGTTGGGTTGTAACACTTATTTGTTATCCACCATTTAACAATATTGTTGATACTGTTACCCAGTCGAGTGGAACACCTTTCAACTACTACTCCCCTTTTGTCATGAGCATATTTCTTGTGATGACACTGCTTCTCTACTCTTTCTATGTCTGGGCAAGTATTGCGCTTGGCACAAAGGCATCTAATCTTACCAACAGAGGCATTGTGACCTCCGGACCATACAAATATATAAGACACCCAGCCTATGCTGCAAAAAACTTAGCATGGTGGTTTGAACGTGTTCCATTTATGACATCGTGGGTTGGGATTGTTTCGCTCGTTGTTTGGAACACCATTTATATTGCCCGCGCATTTACCGAAGAACGTCATTTGCTTGCAGACCCTGACTATAAAGAGTATGTAAAAAAAGTCCCCTGGCGCTTTATTCCGTATGTGATTTAAAAGGAAAATTTATAAATTTACGGAATTTACCCTTTTTTCCAATCTTTCTTCCAAATCCTTACATAAGTTGTACAGAAATTTCATCTTTTTCTCTTCATGTACCAATATACACGAATCACAAATAGCTTTGCTTATTGACAATAAGAAAACAAGGTGATATAAAGCAAGAGAGGATAACTATAAGGTTATGGCAGTACATCATAATGGTTCAGAATTTGGACCAGTACAACCGAATCAACCTGAAGGGAAAAAAGTAACAAATTTAGCTCAGGCACGAAGAAGATTTCGACTTTTTGGAGGACACCAAAGTAGCGAACATCATCAATCTAGTTTTAGTGGTAATGGAGCTCTATCAACCCCACCTACTCTTTCAGCAGAAGCCCAAGCAAATTTAGAAAAAGCACGAATCACATACCAACTTGCAAGAGATGCTGAAAGAGATGCACAAGCAGCCTTAAAAATAAGAAGCATTCAAGCATATAGCCCAAGCACCTCTCCTTTAAAAGATGATGATCCTAATGCAGGCGGGGAAGAAACACTAGCTAAGGTCGCTCAACGTAAAGTACTACCGTTTGCACCTCCTGCTGGACCGGGTGGCCCAGGCAAAGGCGGAGGGGAAAAACCAAATCCTCGCAAAAAGCATGCAATAATGCGAGCAGTTTTAACCGTAACGACAGGAATAGGTATTGCGCTAGGGATTTTTGGTGGAGTGCGAGCTGCTGAAGGAGCATATGTTGCTCCTAAAGGAAATGGCGCCCCAACCACTGGGCAAGGAACCCCTGGTACAGAAAAAACACCAGGAGTTACTGTAACTCCAACACCAGAAAATTATGCAGCTTTGTCTCATGAAATAACAACTTATTATAAAACCCATCCAGAAGTACTACGTCAACCAGTCCAGGTAAATCCTCTATCAGGAAAAACAGCTATACATTTAGGAAAGCTCGATACGGCGACTTATTTACATGATGCTACAATTGATCAATTATATGACTCTCCAATTTCAAATGCAGTCCTTATTCCCCCTTCTGATGGAGATCCAAATGGTGTGTGGAAAGTTCAAGTCACATTTGTTGATGAAAATGGGAACACAATACCTACTCCTCCAATAGATGTAAATGCCTTAAATATAGAAGCAGGACAACTGGGAGGAAATTACGGAGGAGCTTTTTTTGCTGACCCACGTGCAGAAGGTGGTATTGAAGTCCCTCCCATTGCAGGATTAAACCTTCCTACTCCAACAACTAATAAAGATAAGGCAGAATATGATGTGGCTCTCTTAATGGCCTATGCAAATGCAAGTTATCAGGTAAATAGCCACCTTGCAGTAGGACAAAGTCCCCTGGGTGCTACCATCGATATAGGCATAGGAGAATACGATGGAGCAAAGTTTGATATAGCAACTATAACGATGCCAGTAGAACTAATAAATAAAGTACAATCTACATATAATAATGCCGACAACACAACCGCATTTATTACACAGCCTGCAGTAACTAAGGAAGAAGTAGACACACAACTTGCTGCACTAATTGGTATACAACGAGCTGAAGCAGTAAGAAATGGTGGAATAGTAGAAGCAATAAGGGAACTACCAGCACTAGTTCAAGCAACAAAAAAAGCAAGTCAAATAAAAGAACTACAGGCAAGCATGGCGGCTCTAGCTGAGTTTCAACGTAGAGGAAGAAATAATTAAATTCCCCTTTGTCTATCTTCTAAAATATTCTAAATATTGACTTTTACGTTATTCTCCTAAATAATTAATTCTAGTAACTTATGAGGACAACAATAGCCGTTGTTATTTTGGTATTTGGAATTATTGGTATTATCGGTGGAATTATATATCTTAATGCAAAAAATGGACAACCACTAGCAAATTCACAAACAACTACATCTCCCTCTTCTGAGCTGCCTACCGACACGGTTATAGCAACTACTTCCACATCAGGAAATGGTGCAATTTTTACTGGTTTGCTAAATAAAATTTATACAAAGGATAATAAAACACTTATTAATTTGTCTATAAATTCCTCTGGTAAAACATACTCCCAAGACTTTATTATCGCTGTAGACAACACAAATGGATTATCACAATTAAGAGTACAAAATACAACACAAAATATTGCACCTGTTTCTTCAAATTATAAAGACTTTTCTTTTCCTTCTAAAACCTTTGCCCAAAAACTATCCTCGTATGTGAATCATGTAGTGAGTCCCTTAGTTATTTTTATTTCAACTCCAGACCCATCAACAAAAAATCCAAATCCTTTACAACTTTGTAATCAAGCATTTATCGAAAATATCACACATAAAATTGCCGTACCTGTTTCGTGTTCTCCGTTTATTACGCAATTAAGCGTATACTCCCCTAATTTAAAATAACTATATGGTTGCATAGTTAAATTAACTAACGTATGATAAGAATGACCTAACGTATGATGATTTTCCTACATGAGAATTAAGATATGAAATTAACAATTTTTCTTCGAATTTCTCTTTTTGTTTTTTTTATTGTTTGTACTTTCACGTATTTTACAAAACCAGTTATAGCATTTATTAGTGGTGGATGTACTTCTGATAGCGATTGTGCAAGTTGCTACTACTGTAATCGTCAAAATGGTGCTTGCACGTTAGGTGGAGATTGTGATGCACTTGGCAGTCCAACTGGTTGTTCTTCAAGTGACTATTGCCAAATTCAAGATAGTGGTTCTATCCACCCAACTACATGTACTTGCGTAGCGAAAGGTGGCAGTAGTGGAGGAACAAGTAATGGCGGCAGCAGTGGTGGTACCACTTGTACAGGCACAACGGCTGCTTCCTGTTATGCTGAAACAGCTAAATGTTTTACTGTACATAATTCTGATGGATCAACAAAGGAATGGCGTGATTTGGATGGAGGATTTCATCCAGTACAGGATTGCCAATATGGACAGCTTAATCAAGGCGGAAAGTCCTGCAATACGAGTAACGCATTTGGATACTGCTCTGCATGTATCGTCAATGATAGCCAGTGCGTTATGTGGAATGCTTATCTACCTGCACAGCGTGGAGGAAATGATTGTACTCCTGGTACCGACTGCACACAATGTGTAGATGGATATATACCAGGCCAGACTGGATGTGGCATAACAGACTCAAATGGTGTCTCTGCAACTCAGTTATGTGGCAGTGGATGTGTTGGAGGAAACACAAGTGGTGGTGCCAGTAATGGAGGAACCTCAAACGGCGGTAGTAGTAGTAATGGAGGAAGTGGCGGCGCTCCATCATGTACTCCAACTGTAACCGGTGGATATTATGAATGCGAGACAAGTACCTTTGGAGCATGTGGATATATGTATACCAAATATGGCAACAAACCAGCACTCGATTACGTTATTACAGACAGTTGTGGAGGCTTTAATTGCTTAGACAAAGATAGAGTTTGCGACCAAACAATTTCTGGACATGTATTTCAAGACTTCAACAGAGATGGTGTACAAGATTTATATAATGGCGTTATGGAACCAAATGTAAATAATACATTAGCAACTGTTATCTCTTTAAGTAACAGTGCTGATGGTATAACATTTAGTAAAACAACAGATGCCAATGGAAATTATAAAGCAGGATTTGGACAAAGCGCTCCCTATGCACAAATTAAGGGAGGAGACTGGGATGTGGCCGTGTCAGGTCCACCCATACATTATGATGTAACAACCCCTGATCAATTAGTAAAAGTATCTTTTTCTAACATGAATCCAAAAAATGTTGACTTTGGCATTGCATTACAGCAATATACCATTTCTGGCACGGTGTATGCAGACTTAAATCACGATGGGACGGAAAATCATAATGATGCAGCATATGCTGGCCCAGACCTTACCGTGATTGCAACAGATCAAAATGGCAATGTTGCCTCTACCGCAGCGACAGTGAATGGCACCTACACTCTTGGTCTAGATTGGGGAAATACATACACAATTTCTATCCAAAATCTTCCTACTAACTTTACCCAAACAACCACCAACCCTACCTTTGACCTAACAGGTGACAATCCTGCAGATGTATCTGGGCAAGATATTGGCATTACTCCACATTATCTTTTGCAAGGAACAATCTGTACAGACGATCAGCTAGACGGCTCGTGTAACGGCAATCCTGACTTTCCAAGCTCACAAAACGTTACAATCACTCCTCTGACTGCAGATGGAACAAAGGTTGGAACAATCACATCAGCAACGTATAAAGCTGGAATCCGCCTTTTGTCCGGTACTTATATCGTCTCCTATTCCCCACCAACTAATTACACCTTTACTGCTACTAAAGCTCCAAACAAAACTGTTCCACCATTCACAATATCTATTGGACAATCAACTGCAGTTGACGCAAGTAATCATAAATATACTTGTAGTGTCCCCCCTGTCGGGTCGTCTGATGCTTCCTGTTATCTCTCTACGTACCCAGAGCAAGGAACCTCAGGTGACATTCATAACCTTAACTTTGCTATTTCTAACATTAATGCCTGGAGTCAGGGCAACTGCACAGACCTGCTTCTTGAAGGAACCGGCATGGATGATAATCTACCAAACATTGGAACATGCACCGACTCTGGGACAGGAGTCTCTATTCCGAGTTCTTATGCAATTGTTTGTCCAAATAACGCCCCTGGAATTGGTGTCTACTCTGGAGGAGCGAATACTCTCACATTTGGAGGCAATGGTGGAAAAGCTTCTCAACCAAATTTTGTTATGGAATTTCCATATTCAGAAAACTTTACTCCGGTAAGTGGTATCAATAGAACCTCTTATGAAACATTTAAGGATGAAGCAAGCCAAGCAGGTATTACACCTGTTAATTTATCTGGTACTGATCCAAAAACAGGAAATCCGTATTGTGGTGGAGGCGGCATTGCAGATTGTAATTTTGAGGCTAATTTGCCAGATGGTGTCTATATTGCCAATGGTGATATGACAATTAATTTGCCGAGTCCCTACACCCTGCCAGACCCAGGAAATTATAAGAGCTATGTCTTCTTAATAAATGGAACACTGACAATTAAAAGCAAAGTCCTTGTTCCAACAACAACCGCTGCTGTTTTTGCGGCAAAGGGAGATATCTATGTGAATGCCAATGTAGGAGAAGCAGTGGCAAACTATTCGTCGACTAGTCCCGACCTTGAAGGACTCTACAGTACCGATGGAGATTTCTGGATTCTTTCAAATGCTGTGAATGGCGCATGTGCGGCAGGAGGAGTAAATATTGATAGCAGACTCAATGTTGTTGGATCGGTCATTATAGGAGGAACAATTCATAATGAGCGCGAACTATGTAAGTATGATACTTCCTGTCCTGTAACTACATATACAACAAACTATTCATATCTTTTGAATGCTCCGGAATTTGTAAAACACAAAGACCAACTGTGGCAAGAAACCGCCCCAAATGGAAAGTAAAGGAATATTCCCTTCAAAATTATGTACTGCATTAAAACCATATTGATGTCATTCCGAGCGAAGTGGAACGAAGCCGAGGAATCTCAAACAAATTACCGAACATACAGGCAGATGTAGGAGATCCTCCACTCCCGAGCTGAGCTCGGTTGGTCGGGATGACAAACATATTTGTGTCATGTTGAGCACCTGCCTGCCGGAAAGAAAGTGGGAATATAGATCCTCGATCAAGTTGAGGATGACAAGATATATTAAAATGCGGATGATAAGACTATTGAAGTGCTGAAACGCAAGTAAAAATAGTTACACTTTTTCTAGTTTTTCCAGAAATTCTGACAGCTCTTGCGGAAGTGGTGCATCAACTGTCATTACTTTTCCTGTTTGTGGATGGGAAAATGTAAGCTGTGATGCGTGTAAAAATAATCGAGAAAGCATTTTTCTATCTTCTCTTCCTACTTTTCTTCCTGCATAGAGTGGATCTGCAACAATTGGATGATTAATATATTTTAAGTGGACTCGAATTTGATGTGTTCTGCCTGTTTTGGGATATAA
>PPGL01000059.1 GCA_003173915.1 Candidatus Levyibacteriota bacterium
CCTGGGGCAACAAATTTAGTAACAGGTGTTGCGTATGCACAGCTTGGTGGCATGCCGCTTGTTGTCATTACCGGTCAAAAGCCGATTAAAAAAAGCAAGCAAGGACAATTCCAAATTATTGATGTTGTCGGAATGATGTCTCCTATTACAAAATCCGCCAAGCAAGTTCAAAGTGGTATTACGATTCCATCATTACTTCGAAATGCATTCAAAATTGCAGAAGATGAACGACCGGGCGCAGTCCATTTAGAATTTCCCGAAGATATTGCGCGTGAAGAAGTTGATGCTATGCCCATTCCTCGCATAAAAGTGCGCCGTCCAGGACCGGATCCTAAGGCAATAGCACAAGCTATACAAATGATTGAAGAAGCAAAGTATCCACTAATACTCATTGCTGCAGGTGCTAATAGAAAAATGATTCATGCACGACTTGGTGAATTTATTGAAAAAACAAAAATTCCCTTTATTACAACGCAAATGGGAAAGGGAGTTGTGGACGAGCGAAGCCCTGAATATATTGGAACTGCAGCGCTCACACAAAGTGATTATGTGCACTGTGCATTTGACAGAGCAGATGTAATTTTGGTTATTGGTCATGACATCTATGAAAAACCTCCGTTTATTTTGGGATCGGATAGTGGGAAGAAAATGATTCACATAAATTTTTATCCTGCACAAATAGACGATGTGTATGCACCAACCTTGGAAGTGGTGGGAGATATAGCACACACTATGTGGGCACTCACAGAGCAAATTACTCCTCAAGAACAGTGGGATTTTGGGCTTTTTCACCGGACAAAAGATGCACTGCAAACACACATCCATCGGTCAGATAGTGATAATAGATTTCCAATTCACCCAGAGCGGTTTGTAAAAGACCTTCGGTCAGTCTTGGCAGAAGATGACATTATTACGCTTGATAACGGTATGTACAAATTGTGGATTTCAAGAAATTATCCTGCGTATAGACAAAACGGCGTTCTTTTAGACAATGCCCTTGCAACGATGGGGGCAGGACTTCCGAGTGCCATTGGCGCAAAAATGGTCAAGCCGCATAGAAAAGTTGTTGCTGTGTGTGGAGATGGAGGATTTATGATGAATTCTCAGGACGTAGAGACTGCTGTTCGGTTGGGGCTTGATTTAGTTGTTATTATTCTGAATGACGGAGGGTATGGCATGATTAAATGGAAACAAGATAGTCAAAAATTACCTTCTTTTGGACTGGATTTTGGTAATCCAGATTTTGTAAAGTATGCAGAAAGTTATGGAGCACATGGACATAGACTTCAAAAAACAGAAGAATTTGTTCCCCTTATGAATTGTGTTTTGGAAGAAAAAGGAGTTCATGTGATTGATATCCCGATTGATTATTCCGAAAACGTAAAAGTCTTTACAGAAGAACTTGCAGAAGATGTTTGCAAGGTGATATAAAACAGATGACAAGTTTGTATGAAAGCTAATTTTGATAAAGTCTTCATTAATAACCAGTGGGTAACCACTTCAAAAAAAGTAAAAGTTTTGTCTCCGTATGATGAGAAAGAAATGGGGGAGGTTGGTGTTGCCGATAAAAACCTTATGGAAGAAGCAATCACTTCAGCGGACAGGGCATTTGCGCAGATGCGACATCTTCCTACATACAAAATTGCAGACGGGCTTACAAAAATGCGTGACTATTTTGTAGAAAATTTTGAAGAAGTTTCGCGTGATCTTTCGGAAGAAGCAGGAAAACCAATTACTATCGCGCGTGCAGAAGTTAACCGCGCACTGCATACATTTGAAGATGGAATAGAGGAATGTAAAAGAATGTATGGAGAAACGTTTACTCTGGATCGAAGACCGTGGGGAGAAAATCGCGAAGCAACAGTTCAGCGATTTCCACTAGGGGTAATTGCGGCAATTAGTCCATTTAATTTTCCTCTTAATTTGGTTGCACATAAAATTGTTCCAGCGCTTGCAAGTAAGAACACAGTTGTTGTTCGGCCAGCAACACAAACTCCATTTTGTGCACTTCATATTGCCGCAGCATACGAAAAGTCTGGTCTTCCAGCTGGCGGATTAAATGTACTCGTTTCTGACTACCAAGCCGCAGATTTACTCTCTGAAGACAGTCGCATTAAAATGGTAAGTTTTACTGGTAGTGCGTCTGTTGGATGGAAAATTAAAGAAAAGGCTGCAAAGAAAAAAGTTGCACTAGAACTTGGTGGGAATGCAGCAGTGGTAGTTCACGAAGACGCAGCAAATCTTGAAAAAGCAGCTGCAGCAGTTGCAAACGGAGGATTTAGTAATGCAGGACAATCTTGTATTTCAGCGCAGAGGATTTTTGTTCACAAAAGCGTATACGAAGCATTCTTAAAGTTATTAAAAGAAAAAGTTGAAGCAATGGTTGTTGGAAATCCTCGAGAAGACAAAACGCAAGTAAGTTCATTAATTAGTAAAAAAGAGGCAGATAGAGTAGAAGAGTGGCTTAAAGAAGCAAAAGAAGCAGGAGCAATATTTGTGACAGGTGGAAAAAGAGAAGGAAATGTCATGTGGCCAACAATCGTAACACATACCAAACCAGACATGAAAATAAATTGCATGGAAGTTTTTGGTCCAGTGGTAACAGTTGTTCCGTACGAAGATTTTGACATAGTTCTTAAAGAAATTAATGCATCTGAATTTGGCTTACAGGTTGGTGTTTTTACACAAAATATTAATCTTATTCATACGGCATATCAAGAGCTTGAAGTTGGAGGACTTATTATTAACGATGTCCCGACATACAGAATTGACCATATGCCCTATGGGGGAATCAAGATGTCTGGGGTTGGTAGGGAAGGTGTCCGCTATGCTATGGAAGAAATGACCGAGCCAAAACTTCTTGTTACCACTTACTAGTCTTCGTTATTTTTCTTGCACATTTCTTACCATTTGCTATTACACTAAGAACACTTTTTAATATGATTGATAATCCTCGACTACTACAATTGGTTCAGTCATCGTCCGAAGGAACTCATAGACCTTTTCAAGAATATCGAAAACAACATCAAGGTGAAGGAAGAAGACCGAGTTCGGGTCCGATAACCACTCATTTATCTGCTTCGCTTACTGTTGCCTCTGCAGCAGAAAAACAAGCACTCGCAGGTACTTTTGTCCGCATTTTAGCTGGAGAAGATTTAGTTACTCTTATTTTACATGGACACCCCTTACTTCATAAACTACAAGAAATGGGAATGGAAAGTGCTGATGTTTTTAGGCAAATTGTTTTGGCAAAACAAATAGAACCTAATTCTCGTGATAGTGGTGAAAGTAGGCGAAGAGCAGGATAATTTTGACAAGCGAGCTAAGAATACGTATAATTAGATAAATGCGATAATTGGGAATTCCCGCCCAATTTTATGAACAAGATTCTGGACAAGTCCTTCGACAAGCTCAGGACAGTGAGCAAAGTTGAACTGCCAGAATGACGAGTTCATGAAGCAGACTACGACGAGTAAGTCCGGAGGCAAAACCGAAAAGAAAAGTGCACAAAGCAAGGTGGTAACACGATAATTTAGAGTTCAGAATCTAGAATTCAGAATTACGTCCTTGTAAGAGTCAAGAATATTGATTTTTACACGGGCGTTTTTTGTTTGAATCAATTGTCATCCTGAGCGGAACGAAGTGGAGTCGAAGGATCTTCTATTTTGGGAAGATTCTTCGCTATACTCAGAATGACAACATAATAAGTAATTTGTTATCATACATCTATGAAATATTCACAATTACCAATTAAAACAAGTAAAACAGTAAGTGGAGAGTTGAGCTCTAAAAATGCAAAACTTTTGACTCAAGCTGGATTTATTCATCAAGAAATGGCAGGAGTGTATACGTTTTTGCCACTTGGACTTCGTGTTCTTAAAAAAATAGAAAAAATCATTCGCGAAGAAATGGATACAATTGGCGCAGAAGTCTTAATGACAACACTTGCTCCAATTGAAAATTGGGTACAAAGTAAGCGATTTGATTCAGTTGATGTCTTAATGAAAACAACTCCGGCAAATGAAAAAGCAAAAGCCAAAAATGACACAGAATACGTATTATCTCCAACGCATGAAGATATTGTGACTCCAATGATGCGGGATTTTAATCGAAGTTATAAAGATTTTCCATTTGCTGTCTATCAAATCCAAACAAAATTCCGTAACGAACCTCGCGCAAAATCAGGTCTACTTCGTTGTCGGGAATTTCGCATGAAGGACTTATACAGTTTTCATACGTCAGAAGATGACTTAAAAAAATATTACGAGGCATCAAAAGATGTGTATTGGAAAGTGTTTGATCGGATTGGATTCAGTCGATCGGATACGTTTATTACACTTGCCTCTGGTGGAGATTTTACTAAGGAATATTCTCATGAATTTCAAACAGTTTGTGATGCTGGGGAAGATATTGTTTTTCGTGTGCCAAGTTCGGGTTTGACTTTCAACAGAGAAGTTGCACCAAGTAAAGCACCGAGTATGGACCAAAATAATGTAGAGATGAAACCTCTTGAAGAAGTTGAAGGAGCAGGAATTATTGGCGTTGAAGAAGTTGCAGCGCACGTTGGTATTGATCCTTCGCAAACAACAAAAACATTGCTGTTTACCAATCAAAATGGCGAAGTGATTGCTGCTGCTGTAAGAGGCGGATATGACATTGATGAAGAAAAATTAAAAAAAATATCAGGTTCAGATTCTTTACAACTCGCATCAGCGGAAACTGTCGAGAAAGTAACCGGTGCAAAAGTTGGATATGCAGGACTTCTCAATCTTCCAAAAGATGTAAAAATCTTCATGGATGAGTCAATGCAAGGGCGACGCAATTTTGAAATGGGAGCAAATAAAACACATTATCACTCAGTTAATGTAAATTTTGGTCGGGATTTACCAGAACCGGAAAAGTTTTATGATATTAAAATAACCAAAGAAGGGGATGCGTATCCTGAAACAGGAGAAGTATACGAAGTCTATAAAACAGCAGAAATTGGCAATATTTTCCCACTCAACACAAAATTTTCAAAAGCATTTTCGTATTACTACACAGATGAAAATGGAAAAGAAAATCTTGTCTACATGGGATGTTATGGAATTGGTCCATCACGAATAATGGGAGTTCTTGTAGAAAAATATGCAGACGTAAAAGGATTGGTTTGGCCGGATTCTGTTGCGCCGTTTCAGGTTCACTTAATTCAAATCAAAAATGCTAAATCTTCTGTCATTGCGAGTGAAACGAAGCAATCTCAGGAAGGAGAGATCGCCACGTCGCAAGCTCCTCGCGATGACAATAGGGGAGAAGAAATTTACAATCTCCTAAAGCAGAATGGCGTTGAAGTTTTCTTTGATGACAGAGAAAATGTTTCGGCAGGACAAAAATTTAGCGATGCGGATTTATTTGGTATTCCGGTGCGTTTGGTTGTGAGTCAAAAAACAGGAGATGCAATAGAATGGAAAAAAAGAACAGAAGAAGCGACAGAACTCATTAGTCTTGATGAAGTTTTGCAGAGATTAAAAAAATAATAACTCAGCTTATTGGCTTAAAAAGGGAATAGAAAATGGAAGTGGAATATTAAAGAATTTAAGCCAAAAAACTGTATATACTGCAAGAAAAATAATTCCTATTACGATAAGAAAAATTGGAGAAATTCCAAGCCCCTTTTTACCTGCAACAAATCCATGAGACGCCTCTCCTGGCTTGGCTTGTTTTTGTTGTGGTTGTTGTCCTTGCTGTTGTGGTTGTGCTGGGGGTTGCCCAAAAGGATTTCCTGTTGGAACAGGAATTGGTTGTGCAAATTGCATCGGTTGTGCTGCTTGTGGCATAATAGGCGGTTGTGCCACTGCCTGCGCTGGTGGAGCAGGTGGCGGTGGTGGAGGAGGCGGCAATGGTTGAGACGATGCTGGAGGAGTTGTGACAGGAGGAGGTGGAGTTGTTGGTTGTGGTGTAGATTGAGGGGAAGTTCCAACTGGAGCTCCCATAACACGTTCGTATGCTTCTTTGAGTTTTGGGTCAAGTTGATTGAGTTGTTGTTTGGGATCCATGGCAGTGTATTCTAATGGTCGGTCATTTTAATTTTTTTGTCAAGGGTAAAGTTTATTATGATATCTTGTAGTAATTGATTTATATTGCTTGTTTGGCTTATATGAATGTTGACAAATTAAAAATAAGTGAAATAATTATGATGGCATATAGTAAAAATTTATGTCTAAAGGTTTTACTTATGAACATAGTCCTCGGTTTTCTCCAATTGATAGATCTGGTTTTTCAGGGGAAAGGCCAAAACTATTAACGCCTGATACAGGTGGAATTATAAAAAGAGTTGGTCGTGTTGCTAATGCATTTGAACATGCATCTGATCGTATAGTTGGGGCAATGGTTACAAATCGATTTCCAGAAAGTGTTGCGGGAGCTATTGTAGGAGGAGAGCAGGGAAGAATTTTAGGATTAGGAAGGGCGTTTTGGCCCTTTTTTTATGGACTGCCAATGGAACTTTTAGCAGCATCTGGACATCCGGTAAAAAAACTTTTTGAAGTCGGACCATCATTTGAAGCACATTTAGCAGCACTTAATGAGTCATTACAACCTCGAAGATCTCTAGCATTTGATATGCCACATATTGCTCGTGGGGCAAAAGTTTCAGTACAAGCAATGCAAACTGAAGGTTTGCTTCGTAAAGATGCAAACTATCGTGTTCAATCAGGAGAAAATTTGTTATCTCCTTTATTTCATGCAGATCTTTCTGTTTCTATTTTAGAAGCACAATACGATAGTGCGAATAGATTAGCAAAATCATTATTTAAGCATAGCGATACTGTACTTGTGGGAGATGTTTTACATGGGTTAACAGCTTTGCCTCCTTCAAATTCTACAAAGGAGGGGGATACGGTTGCATTTAATACCTCAACATTGCCTAATAAAGCAACAGGATTTCATTTAGATATTTTACAAGAAGTAGGATCATATGATGACACAGATCAAGTCTACCAACGCAGATACTTTGAGTATAAGATTGCAACAGATCCCCAGATAATTCATGAAGATAGAGCTATTTCTTATATGGACACAGGAGCAAATCAACAAGGAGTATGTACTATTTTTGTTGATAAGAAAACGGGCCAAGAATACGTACAGGCGTGGGGATATCGTCCCAACGAGGGGGCCAATCCACTAGTCGTGAGAAAAGTTTTTGAAGCAGAAGAAACACTCCATGACTTATATGCATATACACCTGAGTGGGATGGAAACGGCGCAATGGGAGTTTTGCATGAATTAGTTGGAGCAGCATCAGAGAGAAGAGGAACATCTATTGATACATTGGTGACAACGATGGTTCCAAATGCAGAAGAGATGTCTGGTAGATTACCTTTGTCTATTTTACTACGCAACAAGAAAGAATTAGTTGAGCGTGCAGAAAAAGGAGAATTGCGATTTATTGGTAAAAATAAAAAATATAAATCTGTTGATGATTTTCTAGATATGGTTCAAAAAGATTTACTTAATTTTTCAGAATCTGGTTCAGGAAAAGCAAAAATAGATGAAATTGCTACGTTTTACCCGCCTCCACTTCTTGATATTCTTGCATCAAGAAATAGAAAAGTTATCAGTGATATTCGTGCTTTAGCGGCGTAATGAATTTCCTTGCTATTCATTTGCTTTTTCTGTAAACTTTTTTATAAAGGATGCTTGTTCAACAAATTGCTGTACTTGCAGCAGGTTTTATTGACTTGTTTCTTGGGTTTTTAGTTATTTCTAGAAATTCAAAAGAATTAATCAACCGGGTCTTTTTACTCCTTTCGCTCTCTTACGCTTTTTGGTCTTTTTCTTTATTTTTTTACCAGAATCCTATTATCTTTTCTAGCTTTTTTTGGATTCGTCTAACATACGTGCTTGTTGTTGTATTTATTTCCTTTGTCCTTGTTTTCTCTTTTATTTTTCCAATTCGCGTGTCATCAAAGTTTTTTAAAATAGGGAGTTTTGTTGGAGTTACCTACATTCTTTTTAGTATATGGTTACTTTTTTTTACGCCGTGGTTTGTTACACGTGTTGTTCATGATCCTCATAAAGGGCTACAGACAATTCTTGGTTCAGGATATCTGTGGTGGGGTGTCTACAGTTGGTTTCCATTAATCATTGCATCGCTTAACATTGCTGGCAAAACGAAAAAAGTAAATAGACTTGTGAAAATACAGATGAATTATTTCTGGGCTGCTTTTACCATATTTGGGATTGCGGTTTGTATTCCGGATGTTGTTATTCCTCTTATTTGGCATGATACTCGCTATTTTTATATTAGTCCTGTTTCTAATTTTATTTTTAGTGGAACAGTCGCATACATTATTTTACGGCATAGATTTCTCGATGTTCGAAGGATTATTGCAAATGTACTGAGCCAAATATTTATTATCCTTGTTCTTGGAGTTCTTTATTCGACTATTGCCATTGCTATAGGGAAATATTTTTTTCCCAAGAATACAAATATCATGTATATTTTGGTGACTGTTGGTGTTTGTTTGGTAGTTCGTCTGATTACTCAACCCCTAGAACAAAGTGGTATCAAGCAGATGCAAAAACTGTTTTATAAAAAAAGATATGATAGAGAAGAAGTTTTACAGCAAGTGTCACACATGATTATTCAATCGCTTGATTTGTATGGGTTATCAACTTTATTGGCCAAATACTTAACTTCTATATTTAATACGCATAATGCGTCTGTTGTTGTTAGATCAAAAAAAGAAAGTAATATTTTTACTGTTTATTCTCTTGAGCCAATACGAAAAGTTGTTCATCGCTCAAAATCATTTGAAAAAATTCTTGAAGAAACAACAAGTAAATTTGTTATTACAGATGAATTGCCTGCAACAAATCCCGTTAAAAAATTCTTTCAGGATAGACATGTCGCGATATCTTCTCCTCTTTTCGTTAGAAAAGAACAAGTTGGATACCTAACTTTGTATGAAAAAAAAGATGATGAAATTTATACAGACTACGATTTCAAAACAATTGAATTAATTTCCCCGTATGTTGCACTTGCCTTGCAAAATGTTTTACATCTTGAGGAGATAAAACAATTTAATAAGATTTTGCGAAAAGAAGTTAGTTATGCAACAACAAAACTGCAAAAAGCGAATAATGCATTACTACAGCTGGATCACTTAAAAGATGAATTTATTTCTATGGCAAGCCACGAACTTCGAACTCCAACAACAGTAATAAAAAGTTTTTTATGGATTGTGCTCCATAAAGATACGTCTATTTCTCTAGAATCAAAAAAAAGGCTTGAAAGAATTTATGAACTTTCGACCCACATGGGAAATCTTATTCGCGATATGCTTGATGTTTCTCTAATTGAAAGTGGCAAAATGCATTTGGCTCCTGAGCTTTTTAATATTTCTCAGTTAGTAAAAGATACAATGGGAGAGATGGAAGCGACAATGAGGGAGCAACGGAAAATTGTTTTCTTAGGAAGTGATAACCATGTTGTGTATGCTGACAGAGATAAAATTTATCAAGTTGTTGGAAATTTATTAACAAATGCCATTAAATATTCAAAGGCAAATGGGAAAATTACTGTGTCAATTTCTGAAAATGGGAAATATGTTAGTATTTCTGTAATTGACAATGGAATGGGAATTAGTAAGGAGAATATAAAAAAATTGTTTACAAAATTTGGTAAATTGCATAGTGTTCATTCTTCCGAAGGACAAATTCCTGGAAGTGGATTGGGGTTGTACATTACAAAGCGTATTCTTGATTTTTCTTCTGGAACACTTTCTGTTAAATCAACACTTGGTCGTGGAAGTACCTTTATGTTTACCCTTCCAAAGCAAACAAATAATGGTAAAATCTCCTAAGCTAAGGTATACTTACTCTTATGAAAATCATTGTAACGCACAGCAGTCCTGATTGGGATGCGATTGCTTCTGTATGGGTATTAAAACGATTTTTGCCTGGGTGGGAAAATGCATCAGTGCAATTTGTTCCTGCAGGACAGCGTGTCGCCCCTTTAAAAGGTGAGAGTGCAATAGAGCATATTGGTAGTGATGAAGTAATTCATGTAGATACAGGAATGGGACCACTTGATCATCATCAGACATCGGATATGGATGTCTGTGGTGCAAGTAGAAGTTGGGATTATGTGAAAGGTGAGAATTCAGAATTTAGAGTTCAGAACGAAAAAACAAAAGATAGGGTAGAAGCTATTGATAGAATTATAAAAATTGTTGTTGCGATAGATCATTTCCAAGAAGTTTTTTGGCAAGATGCATCAGCAGATTATTATGAATTTTCACTGCTTGGGCTTTTAGATGGTCTTAAAATTCAAAAACCAAATGATGATGAGTTTTATATGATGTTTGGCATGGAATGTCTTGATGGACTGACTCATCAATTCGAAAACCGTATTTGGGCCGAACAAGAAATTAAAAAAGGAAAAGAATTTCAAACACGATTTGGAAAAGGCATTGCTTTTGAAACACTTAACGATACTGTCATAAAACTCTCTCAAAAGATGGGGTATGTCATTGTTATTCGTAAAGATCCGCGCAAAGGGTATGTTCGAATAAAAGCGCGACCTGCACGAAATAGCAAATTGTCAGACTCCAGCTCGAAAAATAGCGAAGAAGCAATAGATCTTACCTTGGTGTACGAACAACTTTCCAAAATGGATCCGAATGCAACATGGTTTTTACATGTTTCTAAAAAAATGCTCTTGAATGGTACGCCCAAAAATCCTACAATGGTACCAACAACGTTGAGTTTGGATCAGATAATTAATGTTGTGAAGAATATATAGCCAATAGCAAATAGTTCATGGTTCATAGTTATTATTATTTATATGACTGATTGTCTTTTTTGTAAGTTTGCAAATAAGGAAATAGAAAAAAAATTCACCTTCGAAGATGACCTTATTATGGTTTTTCCTGATATTAGGCCAATTAAGCCTGTTCATCTGCTTGTTGTTCCCAAGGAGCATATTCCTGACTTTACCGCTCTTGAAGATGACAAGCTTCTGGGAAGAGTCAGGCACGTTATTCAACAAATGGTTAAAAATCAGGAGATAGAAAATTCAGGTTATAGGATTGTTGTCAATGCTGGGGGAGCACAGGCCATTGATCATCTGCATTTCCATGTGACTGGTCCATGGGGCAAGGCTGCAGACTTATAGTTTAATTTTCCCTCAAAACAAGAGTGATTCCTTCGCTTTCACTAAAATTTTTTCCGTGCTATAATAAGAATTGCCTTCAACGAATGTTACAATTGTGTAAATACGTGAAAGGGGGTGTTTGTACTATATGGTTAAAGTAAAAAAGATGCCTGGAGACAGCGACGACAGTCTTATTCGAAAATTCTTGAAAAAAGTGATGAATGATGGTGTGCTTTTAGAAGCAAAACGTCGACAATTTCATCTTAAGCCCTCTGCTGCGAGAAAACAAAAGAAAAAAGATAGACAAATGGCTCGTGCAGCAGCTCGCTGGTAAAATAAGCATCATGAATCAAGAGTCGAAAGTTAAGAAAATTGCCTCAGTGTATTCTTGGTTTCGTTCTTATGAAAAATAACAGCAATGTAACTATTCTGCTTTTTGTTGAAAGTAGATATAAGGTAAATCGAAAACGGATTAAAAATAAAATTATAGAAACACTTGCTGCCCAACATATAAAAGGTCCGGTTGAGGTTTCTGTTGCATTTGTTGGGGACAGAAAGATGCGAGAATTGTCAAAAACGTACAAAGGAGAAGACCGAACACGAAATATTCTTTCTTTTTCTCTTCATGAAGGCGAGCCAACGATTCTCCCAACTGATAAATTACGTCTGGGGGACATTGTGATTTCCTATCCATTTCTTATTAGAGAAGCAGCGGAGGAAGAAGAACTCGTTGATGATAGAGCAGATATGCTTGTCGAGCATGGATTGTTGCATTTATTGGGGCTGCATCATGAGTAAATGAAATACTACAAATAATACCAATTTCAAATACTACTAATATCGTTACTAATTGACATTTGTTATTTGATATTTGTAGTATTGGTAGTATTCTTCGACTGAAAGGAGATGCATTATGGTGTATTACTTAAAATATCGTCCACAAACAATTAGTGATTTGGATAGTACCAAACTACGAGAAACACTGTATTCAGTTCTCAGACCTGTTGCTGTAGAACAAAGTGGTTCAACGCTTGTCAAGCAAGCGAACTCCTCCTTTCAGTCGTCCGTTCCCCACGCATTTTTGTTTACCGGTCCAAAAGGACTTGGCAAAACATCAACAGCGCGTATTGTTGCAAAAGTGGTTAACTGTCTGCATACGGGTGATAGTTCTCAATCTAGTAAAAGTTCTAAGGAAGAGAATCGGTCTATTGAGCCGGATAATACTTGCACACAATGTGTTTCTATTACCAACGGAACAAATATGGATGTTTTAGAAATTGATGGAGCATCAAATCGTGGCATTGATGAGATTCGCGATTTGCGGGAAAGAGTTAGGTTGGCTCCTTCTGCAGCGCATAAAAAAGTTTACATTATAGACGAAGTACACATGCTGACAACAGAAGCATTTAATGCACTCCTTAAAACAGTTGAAGAACCACCGAGTCACGTTGTCTTTATCTTTTGTACAACAGAGCCGCAAAAAGTTCCAGATACAATTCTTTCGCGATGTTTCCATATTTCTTTTGCAACTGCAACAGAGGATGAGATTGTTCATTCGCTGGAAAGGATTGTACAAGGAGAAAAAATTTCTATTTCCACAGATGCACTTAAAAAAATTGCACATTTATCAGACGGAGGATTTCGAGATGGCGCAAAGCTCTTAGAAGAAGTTGTTGCTCTTTCTAGAGATAAAAAAATAACTGTAGAGATTGTTGAAGACACGCTGCATATTAGTGGGCTTTCATCATATATTACATCACTGCTCGAAGCGCTTGCTGAAAAAAATGCACAAAAAGGAATCGCTGTTTTGTCAGAAGTTGTACAACAAGGAGGGGATATGAAGTTTTTTTTGCAAGAGGTTTTGCAAACACTGCACATACTGCTTCTTGCAAAAGTAGGAGTGAGAAAAGAAACATCTACTCTTTTAGAAAAATTTTCACTTGAGGAGATAGAACAACTTCTGTCTCTTTTTTCTGACAGTATCCAACAAATAAAATATGCAGCAATTGCACAATTGCCACTCGAGCTTATTGTTATCGGATGGGCTCGTCAAAACAAGGTAGATGTAATAATTCAAAATAATAATACTCAGCCAACAATTGAGACACTTATTCGTAAAGAGAAGAATTTAAAAGTGCATAATTTGCTTTATCCAAAAGACCAAAAACCCAAAAAAATCAAAGAAGATGCAGACCAACCAGAAATTACTTCTCATTCCAATACTTCAGAGACGCTTATGGAAAATATTATTTATAAAGTAAAATCAATCAATGCGTCAGTTGCTGGAGTGCTTCGTGGATGTGTAATTTTAACTGTTAGCGACAAAGAAATTATTTTTGAAACTGCCTATAAATTTCATAAAGAGCGGTTGGAAGAAGCAAAAACATATGCGATAATAGAAAAAGTTATACGAGAAGTAACAGGCAAACCATTACAGGTGAGAGTTCAATTAAAAAAGTCCTAGATCTAAGTATTTAGATTACTCAGATCAATTTGTGTTTGTACACGAGAAAGATTTTTAAAGGTATAAAAATAAAGAAAGGTGGTGAGTTAACGATATATGTTTAATCCATTACAAGGTCTTGGCGATTTAAAAAAAATGCGCGATCAGGCAATGGCAATCCAGAAAGAGCTCCAAAAAGAGCAAGTTTCTGTTGATAAGCGAGGTGTAAAGGTTGTTATTTCAGGAGATCAAAAAATTCTTTCCATCGAAGTAAACGATAGATCAGATGATGATGTAAAAGAAGCAATAAACGAAGCAATCAAGAAATCTCAAGAAGTAGCGGCAAAAAAGCTTGCTCAAATGGGAGGCGGGCTTGGTGGACTTTTAGGAAGATAGCTAAAAACTTAGCTTGCTAGTCTTTTCTAAAGGAAGTAAGCACTTCGTGCTTGATTCTATCATGCTTTCTTGCTACAATCCAAGTATATCCTATAAAGATATTTTATGAATCAAGGACAGTCTGAACAGACACCAGATTCCAATGGATATATTCTTCTTTCTGGAAGAAGCAATCCGCAACTTGCACAAAGTGTTGCGGATATTTTAGGTAAGCAACTTTGGCAACCAATATCTAGTTTTGCAGATGGAGAAATAAGGGTAAAAGGTATTCCAAATCTTCGCCGCCGCCACGTTTTTATTATTCAACCAACCTCTTTTCCTGTAAACGATCACATTATGGAGCTTGTTCTTATGATAGATGCAGCAAAGCGTGCTTCTGCACGTGAAGTTATTGCTGTTATGCCATATTTTGGTTACTGTCGACAAGATAGAAAAGAAATGCCTAGAGTCCCAATTAGCTCATCTGTTATCGCAAATATGATAGAACATGCCGGAGCAGATAGGATTTTGACGCTTGACATTCATTCCGAGCAAGCTGAAGGATTTGTTACCATTCCTTGGGATAATTTGTATGGAAGCTATACACTTTTGCCCGCAATTAAAGACTTAGGTCTTCAAAATTTAGTTGTTGCATCACCTGACAAAGGAGGAATGGTACGAGCAACTGCGTATGCAAGTAGGCTATCGGCAACAGGAATTGCAACAGTGTATAAAGAGCGAGATATTAATTTAAATAATGTTTCTTCTGCTCTTGGCATGATTGGTGATGTGAAAGGAAAAGACGTTTTAATTGTTGATGATCTTGTTGATACCGCAGGCACTGTTGTAAATGCAGCAAATTATATGAAAAAATCTGGAGCAAAAAGAATTGTAGTTGCTGCAACACACGGTCTTTTTAATAATAATGCAATGGAGAAAATTACTAATTCGGCAATAGAGAAGGTAATTGTTACCGATAGTACGCATATGCAAGACGAGGTTGTCAGTAATCCAAAGGTACATATTGTATCTGTTGCTCCGCTGCTTGCTGCCGCAGTCCAGAGGGTGAGAACAGGAGAATCCCTTAGCAAAGATCTTATTTTATAACAAATTGGTTGTTTACTGTTTGCAGGGAATGATCCTCCTTTGTTTAACTCGTTCAACTATAAATAAACATACGTATGATTACATCTGTTATTTTTGACATGGATGGAGTTATTATTGATAGCGAACCGATCACATCAAAAACATATGATATTCTCTTAAGATCTATGGGGAAGACTCCAAAGTTGCAGCATCATGGACTAATTCATACTCCCGGAGTGCGAGGGGATGATGTCTGGAAAGAAATTATGGAAGAGTATAATCTTGAGGGAAATATTGAAGAGTTACGAAAAATGCGAAGAGATACGTTTTTACAACTTTTAGAAGATACTGTTGAGCCAATGAAAGGGGTACGAGAATGCATCGGAATGCTTTCTTCACATGCAGTAAAGCTTGCTATTGCGTCGGGCTCAGACCGAAATATAATTACACATATTCTTGCAAAGTTTGGGCTTACCAAATTTTTTCCAGTTATTGTGTCTGGAAACGATGTAACAAAAGGCAAACCAGATCCTGAATGTTTTATAAAAGCAGCAACACAGATGGGAGTAAGTGCAAAAGAGTGTGTTGTTATTGAAGATGGACAACCAGGAGTGATTGCAGCAAAAAAAGCAGGAATGAAAGTGATTGCTGTGTCACATCAATTTAGCAAACATCATGATTTTTCTCAGGCAGATTTAGTGGTAAAATCTCTGGAAGAAGTTACTATGGTAACACTTGCGTCATTATAATAGTATGCTTTCTGTCATTACATATAACATACAAAAAGGAAAAAAACTAACAGAAATTACGGAGTGGATTCTTTCACTCAAAAAAATTCCTGATATTATTTGTCTGCAGGAATTTCCTTTTGTTGATTTTGAAAATTTTTTAAAAGAAATCATTAAAATATATGATTTTGATGCTCGTTTTGCCTTAGGATTTTCTCGAAAAGGAGAAAAATTTGGACAAGTAACGCTTATTAAAAAAGACTCGCTTCGTATTGTTCAAGATCACATTATTTCTTTAGGAAAAAGTGCAATAGAAAGTAGAGTAGTTAATAACAAAATGCAACGGACAGCGCTTGTTACTATCGTTGCAATGGAAAATAAAAAATTTATTCTTGTTAATGCACACTTAGTCTGTCTTAGTCTTAATTGGTCGAGAATTAGGCAAGTTGAAAAAATACTTTCTTCTGTCTCGCGTTTTGATCCACATGGAAAACTGCCAGTTGTTATCTTAGGAGACTTTAATTACAGTACATTGACAAGGCAAAAGCAATTAGTAAAAATAATGCAACGCCATGGATTTTTTAATGCATATAAAAAATATACTCATCGATTATTTTATGTAAAACATCAAATTGATTACGTGTTTTATAAAAATTGTTTTGTCGATGGTGTTGATGTTTTAAGACTCAAACTTTCAGATCATTATTGCATCAGTTTTAATCTTGATTTTTCTCCAAAAGCAAGGAAAAAAGTGGCAATTTTTGATTTTGACGGGACAATAGCAGATACCATTCCAACGACACAAAATATGGCAGCATTATTCAATCAATTTGCAGATGATTTAGGATTTACCCAAAGGGTGACAAAAAAAGATGTTGCAATTTTCCGCGAAAAAAGCTTAAGAGAAATTATTTCTATGCTGCATATCCGTTTTTATAAGTTGCCATTTATTTTACGAAAAGTTCAGAAGGGGATGCGGGAAGATTTGGAAAATGCAAAACCAATTGTTGGGATAAAAGGTGTTCTTGCAGCACTTAAAGAACACGGATACACATTAGGAATTCTCTCAAGTAGCAGACAAGAATTGGTTGAAAAATTTTTACAAAAAAATAATTTGTTATATTTTGATTTTATGTCGACCGGCTCGAGTCTTTTTGGTAAGCATAAAAAAATTCAAAAACTTTTGAAAAAAAATCATTTTTCTAAAGAAGAAACAATTTATATTGGAGATGAAATTCGGGATATAGAGGCAATGAAAAAGGTTGGCATTCATATGATTGCAGCGACATGGGGATTTAATAATAAAAAAGGATTGGTGCGTTTTATGCCAAATTTTGTTGTTGATAAACCTCAAGAACTTCTTGATATTCTTGTATAACTTCTTACTTTTTTTAAGCATGTGGTGTAGAATAATCAGTACATGAAGGTTGTAAGCGGATCTGCCAATGAGAAGTTGGCAGCAGACATTGCAAAAAAGTTAGACGTTCAATTATCTGACAGAGAAATTTTTATATTTCCAGATGGTGAAAGACGGGTACAAGTTATTGGTAATTTTGTTGGCGAGCATACTGTTGTTGTAGAGCCAACAGCTCCTCCCGCAGATACCAACTACATGGAATTATTTTTCCTTATTGATGCACTCAAAAGATCGGGTGCAGAATTTGTCACAGCAGTGGTTCCGTATTTAGGATATCAACGGCAAGATCATGTTTTTCGAGATGGGGAAGCGGTATCTCTGGAAGTTATTGTTAAAACACTGGAAAGTGTTGGGACAGATAGAATTATTTCTCTTGATTTACATACGCCAAAAATTCCAGATGTGTTTTCAATCCCAATGAACCATTTATCCGCATTGCCACTTTTTGCTGAAAAAATTCAGCAATTATGTTCTGATGGGGGTCCTGCCGGGAGTCAGACGCCACGCTTGTCTTCACTTCGTTCCGCAAGCGAGCTCCATCACTTCGTTCGTCCGCTCCATTCGACGGCTTCGCTCACTTCGTTCACTGCAGGCGCTCAACGGGGTGCCCCGACTCCCGGCACCCCTAACTTATTGTATGACAATACTGTTCTTGTTTCTCCTGACATGGGAGGAATTAGGAGAATTAAAATGTTGTCTGAAATGCTGAATAATATGCCCTATGCTGCAATCGAAAAAAATCGCGACTTAGCATCTGGAAAAGTAACAGCAACTACATTTGGTGAAGGATCAGTGGATGGCGCCAAGCGGGCAATTATTGTTGATGATATGATTGCATCTGGAAAAACAATTGTGACTGCATGTGAGGTTTTACAAGCACATGGAGTGGAGGAGATATATGTGTTTGCAACGCATGCAATTTTTGCAAAAGAATCACCACAACTTCTTGAAGGATCTTTGGCAAAAAAGATTTTTGTTACCGATACTGTCACTATAGCAAAAGACAAAGTATTTCCTAAGCTTGAAGTTTTGTCTGTGGCAGGTATAATAGCAGAGGCGATTCAGAATGAGTAAATGTCATCCTAAACTAGTTTCAGGATCCTCTCATTTTACTACTTGCTGACAGGATTCCGAACTTGATTCGGAATGACAAAAAATATATCTATGAAAATTCCAAAAGCAATACACAGTCTTATCGAGTCATTTGAAAAATTACCAGGCGTTGGACCAAAAACAGCCCAGCGACTAACATTTTACTTATTGCATGTTCCACAAGAACAACTCGACGCGTTTGCATCGTCATTACAACAATTAAAAAAAGGGACAGTTATGTGCTCGGTGTGTTTTACTGTTGCCGAAACAAGTCCATGTGATATCGACACCGATCCAATGCGTGATACGTCAACTGTTTGTGTTGTAGAACAGCCTTTGGATGTCTTAGCTCTGGAAAAATCAGGAAAATACAAAGGTGTGTATCATGTATTACATGGGAAAATTGATCCACTTAATAATATTGGCCCAGATGATATTTATATTCCTCAGCTTTTACAAAGGGTAAAGCGTGAAGCGTCAAGTGTTAAGGAAGTGATTATTGCGACAAATCCTACTTTGGAAGGGGAAGCAACAGCAATGTATCTTCACAAACAGCTTAAAGCGCAAAATGCAGATCTTAAAATCACACGGATTGGTAGGGGATTGCCAATTGGTGCTGATATAGAATATGCAGATGATGTAACCCTCCAGCGCGCGATGGAAGGAAGAAGCGAATTTATTGGATGAAGATGGCTTTTCCTAGGTTTTCCTATAATCTTAGTTTTAACTTGCTCTTCTCATTGCACGGTGCGGTTTTTTTGCCACAGCGTGCATTGCATTTTTTACTAATTCAATGTCTCCCTGAGCAATGCCATTGAGAGAGTATGCATCTGGATTAAACGTTGTGGCATTTCGTCTTTGATCTTCGTCATGTATATGTATCCAGTAGGCACGATATCTTTCGCCACCATCTATTAAGAAACCATCCTCAGACATTTTTCTGTTTTTTCGAGATGCTTCAACAGCTGGACTTTCAACAACATACGCATTGGGAATTTCCCAGTCTTCAGAATTTGCTAGCGTGTATAAATCTATCAGCGTATTTCCAGGAAGTTTTCCATTATTCTGCATTCCTTGGCAGCCGGCTGCAAACCAAGCGGGAAATGAGTCCGTGGTTACGATTACTGAGTCCTTAATTGCAAAGTGGGCTCCAATTTCGTTAATATCCGGAGTTGCCACAACGGTATCTGCTCCATACGTTGGCAAATCTTCAGGAGAGTGTTCAGTAAATATTTTTGCCGTGAAAACGGTAACATGCGCACCTGGGAATACCTTTCTTGCCTCAGCAACTAATTCTACAACTTGATCATCGCTAAATTCTTTCCAAATTGAGCTTCCGGCTTGAACAATCGTAACTTGTTTTCTATTTTTTATTTGCAGTTCTGTTGTCAGCTCTTTTGCTCGATGAGAAATTTTCCCCCAATCAAACTCTTTCAAAGGACCAGCATTCATCTTAAGAGGAAGAGGCAGCGCATGCAGTTCATCATCGGAAAGCGTTACTCCAAGCAAGTGGGAAAGTATTGCTAAATTACGAGAATATCTATTAGGAGTTTTCATTACATTGTTAAAAGGAGCGATTGAAGATTGGACATACGACCAAACTGGAAAACCGACATTTTCTTCCTCCGGTACATCTAGTTGTATAGGAGGACTACTGGGGTTAAAAGAGAGACCATGCTTCGCACAAAATTTTTGTAGTACTACATAATGTGCTCGGTACAGGAGAAAATTATCACCAAACGCGTTAGTAGCAGGTACAAGAATTTTTGCCCGTGGATCCTGAAGTGTTGCCCAAACCGTGCTCCGTAGTTCTCCTAGATGAGTTGGTACACCTGGTTCGTGCTCCAATCCAGCTTTTTGCTGCATAGCGAAGCGATTATATCACATTTTAAACCTATAGCAAGTAAATTGAATAATTTTATTTTTGAAATGTGTCACAAATTGGAGGCCAATCAACTATTATTTTATTCGTCTCTTTTTAGAGTAACACCTTTCATTAACATATTTTGCTATACTCAATCCACATGAAATACAAAGTACTTCTATGTGATGTTGATGGAACCCTTATCCCAAATAAGGAAAATGGTTTGCCATCAAGAAAAGTTATTAAGGCAATACAAAAAGCAAATGAACATATTCTGGTTGGAGTTGCAACTGCCAGGTCTTATTGGCAAATTTCACACATTCTTGATTTAGTCCCTTTTACTGCTCCGTGTGTTATTACGGGTGGGGCACAAGTGATTGACCCAAAAACTCGCAAAACATTTAGCGAAAAAGGTATTTCAATAGAAGATGTTGTTACAATTGCTGCAATAGGATATTCTCTTAGGATAACTTTTACCGTTGCGGATAGAGATGGGGAAAGGCCGTATGATAAGAAAAATATTCCAACAAGTCCTCTCGATTTGTACACAAATGCAATGTCTGTTAAAAAAGCAGACGAATTTATTCGACTTATTTCTCACATATCAACAGTTTCTATGCACAAAGCATTAGCATGGGGAAATACGGATAATGTTCATGTAACAATTGCTCACCCAAAGGCAACAAAAAATGATGGAGTTGCAGAAGTTGCCAAAATTCTTGGTATTTCTACACGCGAGATTATTGGTGTGGGAGAAGGATATAATGATTTTCCCTTTCTTATGGCATGTGGACTCAAAATTGCAATGGGAAACGCAGTCGAAGATGTAAAAGCAATTGCAGATCATGTAGCTCCAACTGTCGATAACGACGGTGTTGCATATGCAATAGAAAAGTTTGTTCTTAAAAAATAGATAATAAAGCAATACGAATTATGCAGTAAGTCATTACGTATTCTAAACTACAATTCTTTGCTACAATTACTGTATGTTTTGGGAAGTACTTCTTGGAGTGAGCGTTTTAGCATCTGCTATTTGTACAGTTTTGCAGAAATCGCTTTTAAAGGGAATAAAGGATCCAATGGGATTTGCCATTTTTTTCCAGCTATGCACAGCTATTTTTATTGGATTTTTTGCACTAATTCAGGGATTTGCAATTCCAAATTTATTACCAATTCTTCCTAATTTTATTGCAACAGTAATTATTTATACTCTTGCAAATATTTGCATTTTCCAGTCTCTTTCACGAATTGATGCGTCGGAATTTAGTATTCTTTTTGTAACACGTGGAATCTGGACAATTCTTACAGCAACACTTTTTCTCCATGAATCTTTTGCCATTAGGCAAACGCTTGGAACATCTCTTATTCTTGGAAGTGTTATTTGGATAACATACAGAAGAAAAATGACAGGACTCAATACTGGAATACTTTTTGGACTTGCTGCAGGGATTTTATTTGGTATTGGGTACGTAAACGATGCGTATATTGTGCAATTTTTCCCTGCGCCAATTACCTACTCTTTTCTTGATTTTCTTTTACCTGGACTTGTGTTGTTTTTCTTATTCTTCCGCTCAGTAAAAAAAACAGCTGCAGACATGCTACATTCTAAAAAGATACTTACACTTCTTGTGCTTTGTTTGTTGTATGCAATTTTTGGGATAAGTATTCTTCTTGCATACAAATTTGGAGGAGAGGCATCGGTTATTGGAGCGGTAAGCCAAACCGCAACAATTCTTACCGTGCTTCTTGCAATTATTTTTCTTAAAGAGAAAGACAATATTCTAAAAAAAATGATTGGATCTGTTATTGCTGTAATAGGTGTTATTCTGGTTGGATAATAGCTTTCTTCTCATGCTGCCTTAATGCATCAAACGTGATAAAATACACTCATGCGTATTGCTGTTTTCGGAGGTCGATTTGATCCACCACATATTGGTCATTTGCAGGTTGCACAAGCTGTTTTGCAGTCGGACAAACAGATTGATCAAGTGTGGTTAGTCCCTGCGAATACTCATCCATGGCGAAAAATTCAAGCATCAGCACAGGATAGACTTGCGATGCTAAAACTCTTGCAAACAGACAAAATAAAAGTTTCAGATATTGATATTTCACGAGGAGGAGAAACATACACAATTGATACCGTCAGGATACTCCTTCAGGATAAAACAAATACGTATTTTTGGGTGTGTGGAATTGATCAACTCAAGGATTTTTATAGATGGAAGGAATATGAAGAGCTAAATCGTTTGATTGATTTTTTGGTTTTCCCACGAAAAGGATACGACGAAAAAACACATCTTCCTCCAAAATTCACTCTCATTAAAAATAATTTTCTTCCAAACGATATCGCCTCAACTGTTGTTCGGGAGAAAATAAGAAAAGGAGAATCCCTTGAAGGATTTGTGCCACAATCTGTTATACGTTATATTACTGAACATCATTTGTATGAATAATCAAAAAATCAAAATGCAAAGTTCAATCCATTCGGCAAGCTCAGGACAAGAAATTAAAAGTGAAGAGATTGTTACATGGATTTCAGAGATAGTAAATTCTGCAGGATTTACCAATGTTGTAATCGGGCTCTCTGGTGGTATAGATTCTGCTCTTTCAACAACACTTGCAGTAAAAGCACTTGGTAAAGAGCATGTGTATCCTGTTCTATTGCCTTATAACGCAATGCATGTGCAGGCAACGGCTGATGCTCGTAGTGTTATTGAATTTCTAGAAATTCCAAAAGAACATGTGACTCAGATTGATATTAGAGAAGGTGTGGATGGAATTCTTAAAAACGTCATTCTGGGGAGTCTTGAAAACACAACTCTAGAATCCAATCAAGATTCTGGACGCACTTCGTTTGCCAGAATGACGAATTCTTCAGATAAAATTCGACAAGGGAATATAATGGCACGAGTACGGATGATCTATTTGTTTGATTTGGCAAAAAAACTTGGTGCACTTGTTTGTGGAACAGAAAATAAAACTGAACATTATTTAGGATATTTTACGAGGTTTGGCGACGAAGCATCAGATATCGAACCTATTCGAAATTTGTACAAAACACAGGTTTGGGAAATGGCAAAAGAGCTTGATATCCCAGGCCAAATTATTATAAAAGCGCCAACAGCAGGCTTGTGGGATGGGCAAACAGATGAAAATGAGCTTGGATTTAGCTATACGGATGCAGATAGAATTTTGCAATTATATTTTGATGAAAAGTGTTCTAAAGAAGAAATTATTGCAAAAGGAATTGCAGAGGAAGTTGTGTCAAAAGTTTTAGATAGAGTAGAGCAAAATGAATTCAAACACAAACTGCCATACGTTTATAATAACAAATAGTTGATAGTGTATAGTTATTAGTTTTGTTATCTTTCTGAAAGGTTTTTAAGATGTTAATTTTCCTCTTTTCTGTTACACTAAGCTAGCTATGCCAGATGGGATGTCAGGATTATCAATGTCTGAGATGGGAATTGCTGTAAAAAAAGCAGGAAAGGCTATACAAAAAGCCGGAAGCGGCGCTATGCAACAAGCTGCACAACAAATTACCGGACAAGCACCAAATCAAACTCCAACATCCAAGCCCGAACCAACATTTGAAACAGACGATAGTGGTAATCCTCTTGGATTTTTCCAAACTGCAGTCAAACAAGTTTCGGGTAATGGAGCAAATTCCTCACAACAACAAAAACAGCCTCCTCTTAAGCCAGATCCACAATACTATACGAGTGATACTGGAGATCCGGTTGATTTATTTGGGGGAGTAGCAAAACAAGTTATTGGTTCACAAAACAAACAAAATTCATCACATCAGGCTCAACAGCAGGGAACATTTGTTATGCCGAAAAATCAAAGTTCCCAACCACCAAGCGAGGTTGCTCCAAAACAAGCAGGAAGTTTTGACATGGCATCTCTTCTTAACGAACAAACCTCGTTTAGTAATGCACAACCTGCTACAGGGGGGAATGTTTCTTTAGAACAAGAACTTGCCAAACAAAAAGCAGAAGACGAGCAAAAGCTCCAAAAACTGAGAAACCAGTTGCATCAGTTATATTATGATGAATTTGTCACTAAAGCCGAGGGAAAAAGCAAAAAAGAAGAAACAGTACAGGAGAAATTGGAAAGAGAAAAGCGCGAAGAAGAAGAGAAAAAAGCAAAAGAATTGGAGGAAAAAAAGAAAAAAGAAGAAGTCCCACTAGCAATTAAAGGAAGACAGGGGTCACATGAAGGTTTGAAAATACAAGGATAAACTTCTGTCATCTCGAGCGAAGCCGAGAGATCTCATACAAAATACTGTATAATATACTCCGGAGGAAGATTCCTCGATTCATCTCTTCGAGATTCACTTGGAATGACCAACAATATGTTAAAACTCTATAACACACTTACACATGCAGTCGAAGAGTTTACGTCACTTCAAGACAACGAAGTTGGTATGTATTCTTGTGGTCCAACTGTCTATGATTATCAGCACATTGGTCATATGCGTCGCTATGTCGGTGATGATATTTTAATTCGAGTTTTGGAGTGGAATGGATACAATGTCAAACACGTTATGAATATTACTGATGTTGGACATCTTACATCAGACAGCGATACAGGCGAAGACAAAATGGAAAAAGGTGCAAAAAAATTTGGACTGTCTGTGTGGGATATTGCACGAAAATTTGAAAAACAATTTTTTGACAGTACAGATGCTTTAAATATTTTGCGTCCAGATACTCTTATGCATGCAACAGACTATATTGATGAGCAAATTGCACTTGTTCAAATTCTAGAAAAAAAAGGGTACACATACAAAATAGGAGGAGACGGAATTTATTTTGATACATCAAAATTTCCAGATTATTTTAAACTTTCTCGACAAAATCCAGAAGAATTAAAAAAAGGGGCACGTGTTGAATTCGTTGAAGGTAAAAAAAATCCAGCAGATTTTGCATTGTGGAAGTTTTCTCCGAATTCCGAAAAGCGTCAAATGGAGTGGGAAAGTCCATGGGGCATAGGTTTTCCTGGGTGGCATATTGAATGTAGTGCAATGGCGATGCACGAACTGGGTTCAACTCTAGACATCCATACAGGAGGAATTGACCACATTGCTGTTCACCACACAAATGAAATCGCTCAGGCAGAATGTGCAACAGGAAAACAGTTTGTGAGATATTGGGTGCATCATAATTTTCTTGTTGTGGAAAATGAAAAAATGAGTAAAAGCATTGGAAATATTTTTACTGTTGGAGATGTCATAGAAAAAGGATATGATCCAATGGCTCTTCGATATTTATATCTCCAAACCCACTATCGTCAGGAAATGAATTTTACCTGGGAAGCACTCGAAGCCGCCCAAACTGCATACCACAAATTAATTCGTGAATACCGCTTATTTATAGATAAAAATGGTATCCCAAGTAAGGAATATTTAGATATGTTTTCTCAGGCTTTGAATGATGATTTGAATACTGCAAAAGCAATAAGTATTTTGTGGGAAATGATGAAGTCTGATATTTCAGAAAATGTGAAGGCAGCAACACTGCAAGATATGGATGGAGTTTTGGGATTAAAAGTAATCGATAAAGAATTGGAAGAGGAAGAAGTGGAAGTCCCAGATTCTGTTCAAAAGTTAATAACAAAAAGAGAAGAACTGAGAAAAGCAGGAAAATATGATGAAGCGGATAAAGTTAGAGAAGAGATTTTAGCAAAAGGGTTTGTTGTGAGTGATACGAAAGATGGTTCGAAGATAGAAAAGAAGTAAGTTGGCGTTCTTCCTTATTTTTCTTGACACGTCCTTGCTTCGTATGCCATGCTTGACATATGGAATCTGTTCTTGCACCGCCTCATTCTCCACCTGTTTGTAAAAAATGTGGAAATCAAGTAAAACTTACTGATAATTATTGTTCAAATTGTGGACTTGTTTTGCGGGAGCAACCAATAGGTGCGGGAAAGCAACTGTACATGTATGCTGTTAGTGTTTTGTTGCCGCCACTTGGTCTCATATGGACATTTAAATATTTTCGTAGTCAAGATAAAAGTCAAAGATTTGTTGCTGTTGTTACACTTGTTCTTACTGTAATAGCAACTGTTGCAACAGTGTGGCTTTTTATGGGTTTTCTTCAGACGCTTCAGCAGCAATTAAATGCTACTCTCAACCCCAATATTCCAGGGCTGCAATAGTTTTTGTTTTACAAGAGACTGAGCAAAAAATAACTGACTTATTTGTAGTACGGAAAGAATAAATGGACTAAACCGAAGCGCAAATGTTGTTCCATATGCAAATATGGATAAAAGAAAAATACTAATTCCCAAAAGTCTTCCACAATTTAAAAATAATTCCTGATCGAATACATAAGCAAAATGATGATAACCAAAGAGTGGTTGTTCGGAGTCAATAGCATTAAAAGAAATTGTATTATACGGTGCCCAGAAAAATGGCATGCCAATTGCATCTCCTAATAAATACGCAATAACTCCAATTGCAGAAAAAAATATTCCAAAAAACAAACTTCCAAGTGTTAGAAAAAAAATGCTTACCGAAAGGAAGAGCAATGCATGTTTGTTAGATATTTTACTTGCAAACAACAGAACAACAAGTGCTGAGACTAGGGAAAAAAATGATTGAACAGATCCTAGGGTTCCTTCTTTTCCTAAAAAATTAAAAACCATAAATGTTGGAAGAAATGTAATGATTCCAGAAAAAATTCCAGAGCTTACAATATAAAGGCGCATCATACTCCAATTTGAAGAATGATTTTTAACATATGTTGACGAAACATCTTGAGATACAGATTTCATTGATTGTATGACGAGTCCAGTAACAAATAAAATAACAAAAGCAATAATAGAAAGTAATTGATACGAAAGCGAAAGACCAAAAGGAAATACTTTTGAAAGGAGAACAATAATACCTGCACTCATAAGCGGTGCAAGAATGTTTATCCCTGTTCCAATACCTGATTCCAGACTTCCATAATACATTCGTTTGTCTGCTTCAACTACCCGAAGTGTTAAAAAATTTCTATTTGCCCAGAAGAATCCAGAACCAATTCCAAAAAGAATACCCCAAAGAAAAAGTGGAAATATTCCTTGTATATGTAGCCAAGTAATAGCAATGATAATAATTCCTTCAATTGTTGTTCCAACCCAATATAAACGTTGAGATTTTATCTTTCTTAGTAATAATCCATTAATAAAAAATGCAATTGGAAGACCAACATAAAAACCTGAGTAATATGAAGCAACAGGGAGAAAAGAGTTATGACTTTCTCTATACAAAAATGCGGTAAGAAATGTATACAAAATTGGATCTGCAAATCCACTCAACATGCATGAGAGGAAAAACTTTTGAATGTTTTCTCCCAAATTTCCAAAATATTGATATTCTTTTTGTAGAAAAGCAAACATATTAATAGTATAAATGAAATAGAAGTAATAGTAAAAAATAATCAGAGGATGGAGGAATCTTGAGAGTTCAGAAGCTTATTTTAATTACCCTTTAGACATCTTTTGTTTTTAATTCGGATTCTGCCAAATTAAGTTTGGCTTTTAAATCTGCAAGCTCAAAATCGCGTTCTTTTCTTTCCATTTCATTTACTTTTTCAGTTTGTGATTCAAGTTCTTCTATGCGTTTTTTATACTCGTTTATTCTACTTTGCAACTCGTCATTTATATCGTTCATAACAAAGCTATTACACTCAAAAAGCATAAATTTCTTGTAACACATATGTAAATTTCCTGTAGGAGGAAATTTACAATTTTTTTCTTGACACTTTTTTTTGTTTGTGACATGCTGAGAAAGGTATGAGTAAAACTTCACAATTACCAAAGTCACTTACTACAGTAACGACTTTTTCAAAAGTTCTTGCTGTATTAATTATTTTTGCATTTATTCTTTCTGGGGCATATGTAGGTATGGTTTATCAGCGAATGATTGATATGACAATATTTTCCTCATTGCTTGCGACATCTGCAAAAAGCTCAACAAATGAAAAAATAATCACATTACAAGATAACAACAAAACAATTCCTGTCCATGTAGGCGATATTGTTAATTTTTCGTTAGGAAGTGTTTCGCAGCGTTGGAATCTTTCATTTTCTTCCAATATTTTAAAACGTGTTCCGTCTGGACCGTCAGAAAAATCTGGACAAGAAGGGAAATATATGGTTATTAAAAACGGAACAGTTGTTATCAGTGGGATAGGTATCTCTAATTGTCCCGCAGGTGAAATGTGTCCAATGTATGCAGTGCATTTTTCTGTGACTATTGTTGCAAGCAGGTAAAAATTATACACTGTGATTTGCATCACATGAAAGGGAAAATATTTGTTGTTACGATATATTAAGATATGAGTAAAACACCTGCTAAAGCAATGATTGCACAAATTCCCGAACCTGCGGTTTCTTCGCTTTTTTTTGCAAATACTAATACAGCACTTTTCTGGCTTATTGTGAGAGTGTATGTCGGATGGCAATGGTTGGAAGCAGGATGGGCAAAAGTAAATAATCCAATGTGGGTTGGACCAACAGCAGGTGGCGCAATTAAAGGATTTCTTATGGGGTCTTTAAAGAAAGCAGCAGGGGAGCATCCGGATGTACAAGGATGGTATGCAATGTTTGTAAAAAACGTTGCAATTCCTAATGCAGCACTGTTTTCTCATATGGTGTCATTTGGAGAATTACTCGTTGGCATTGCTCTTATCCTAGGACTTTTTACAGGCATTGCTGCTTTTTTTGGGAGTTTTATGAATATGAATTATCTTCTCGCTGGGACAGTAAGTACGAATCCGGTACTATTTTTCTTGCAACTTTTTCTCATTCTTGCATGGCGTGTTGCAGGGTGGTGGGGACTAGACAGATTTGTTTTACCTCTTCTTGGAACTCCATGGTTTCCTGGAAATCTCTTTAAGAAAAGATAACTCTTATTTCATTCCGATAAAATCTATTTTAGGAAAGGCTTTTCTAATGTAATTCCAAAATGTTTCTGCTGTTTTGGCAGAAAATTTTCCATATTTTCCACTTTCCGATGTATTACATAATAAATTTTCATATTTTCTAATAATCACAAGAATTTTTTCTCCTTCTTCGTTAAAGATTTCTTGATACTTTTTTTGATCTTGTGCGTATTGTTGATGAATAACTTCGAATGCATCAAATGCTTCTTTGTTGTAATCCATCATGTCTTGAAAATATTGTTGAGATTTTGTCATACGTTCAAAGTTATGTTCCTAGTGTAAGAGCAAGTATATCACTCTCCAGGAGAATGTTGAAGAAAGTAAAATGCTCCCATAAGATTTGCCGTCTCGCCAAGTGATGAGACAACAATAATTGGTAGAGAAGATGTTTTTACCATTTCAACAGCATGATAGAGATGCATGGAATGATTTAGTGCAACTCCACCTCCACAAACGATTCTTGCTGCAGGTACTTTTTCAAGAAAAGTTCCAAGATGTTTGGCAAAACGTTGTTCTATAATTTCCCATTCTTCTTCAGAAAGACTTTCGGCTGGCTTGTTGAATTGATTCATAATACTTTTCCCTCCACAATCTTTCTCCCATGTAGGGAAATAGGTTGACCATGCAAGCTGTTTTGCCATTGGCATATTGTCTTGATAAATAACTTGAGCTCCTCCAACTCCTGTTCCCCAAATAAGATAGACAAAATTTTCGCCTTTGTATTCTCTAAAAACTGCTTCTCCTAATGCACCAGCAACAGCATCGTTTCGCATAACAACAGGGCATGGAAATGTTTTGGCAACTGCGTCAACTATGTTTTGATTATTCCACGTAGAAAAATTTGGCGCTTCAATAAGTGTTTTTTTATCTTCTGCAAGTTGTCCAGCAATTCCTATTCCAATTCCATCAATAGTATTTGATTTTGCAATAACGCGAATTTCTTCAAGAAGTTTTGGGAAATCCTTTGTGAAGTTATTTGTATTAGGGAAAAATGTCATTTGCTCAACTGCAATTGGAGTTAGCGAATCTGAAGAGGCAATACGAATTTTTGTTCCCCCAATATCCAAGGCAACGTACATAGTGTTATTGTATCAGAATTTTATGAAAGGTGTGAATGCATGTTGATTTTACTAAGAATCGGCGAATTGTTGACAAAATTGGCATTTTTCGCTACGCTATGACTACAAATTATCGTATCTGGAGTGCAGGGAGGGACCTAGCCCTACGATCTGCCGGCAACCAACAGAACGGTGCCAATTCTAGCCTGAAAGGGAAGATACAACTGTATGCCTCTTCCTTTTGGAAGAGGTTTTTTGTGTTAAGATGATGCGTTATTAACGTTGATCTCGTGCATGAATTTTTCTTGTTCCGCGATTGAAATGCGTATATCTTAGGATCGCCAAGCAAGGTGCAAGACGCGAACAGCGAAAAAATTATGCATATCGAAAACATAGTATTTTATGAACAATTATATTTTTACATCAGAATCTGTGTGTGCTGGGCATCCGGACAAAATTTGCGATCAGGTGAGTGATGCTATTGTTGATGCTGTATTAGCACAAGATCCAAATGGTCATGTTGCTGTAGAAACGATGGCAGCGCATGGGCATATTGTACTCGCAGGAGAAATAACATCATCTGCAAAGATTAATTGTGAACAGATTGCTCGAGATCAAATTAAAAAATTAGGCTACACAGATACAAAATCTGGATTTTCATATGTATCTCCTTTGTCATATTTTGTTCATGAGCAGTCACCTGAAATTCAGGTAGGAGTAGACCATAAAGGGGCAGGGGATCAAGGAATGATGTTTGGATTTGCTTGTTCTCAAACATCCCAGCTTATGCCGCTTCCAATTGTTTTAGCGCATGCTCTCGCACAAAAAATTGATGAAGTGAGAGAAAAGAAAATTCTTCCATATCTTCGTCCAGATGGGAAAAGTCAGGTAAGTGTTGCATATAAAAATGGAAAACCAGTACAGGTTACATCGATTATCCTGGCGGTTCCACATAGTGAGGAAAAAACATTAGAAGCGGTAAAAAAAGATCTATACCAAAATGTTGTACAACAGGTTTTAGAAACATATGGTTTTGCATTTCCGGAAAAAAACCTTATTGTAAATGGAACTGGTGTGTGGCATAACGGGGGACCTTCATCTGATTGTGGTGTGACAGGGAGAAAAATAGTTGTTGATACCTATGGAGGCTATGCACGGGTTGGTGGAGGTGCATTTTCTGGAAAAGATCCAACAAAAGTGGATCGTTCGGGAGCATACGCAGCAAGGTTTATTGCAAAAAATATTGTTGCACAGGGGCTCGCAACACAAGCAGAAGTTCGTCTTGCCTATTTTATTGGAGCGCACAAACCAATTATGCAAGAAGTAGAGACATTTGGTACAGAAAAAATAAGCCAAAAAGCAATCGCTGATTTTGCCTCAAAAATACTTGATACATCTGTTGTGGGAATTATCAAAGGACTTCATTTGAATAGACCAATCTATCTACAAACAGCAGCATACGGTCATTTCGGACGGGAAGAGTTTCCATGGGAGAAAATTGCAACAACGGTATAAGAGGAGGTTCTAAATATCTATTATATCGGTAACATTTCTATAGGTCAAGGACTTGTATGAGGCTAAAAAAAGGTATATGATCTAACTGTTCATGGGTAAGAGTGGTTCACTGATCATCGATAAACTACAAGAAAAATGTGCAGTATTTGGAGTATACGCTAAAGCAAAAGATATTCCAGCTGCGCGACTTGTTTCCTCAGGGTTATGGGCACTACAACATCGTGGACAGGAAGCAACAGGAATTAGTGTTTCAGATGGAAAGGGTATACAAACACATAAAGGTCCTGGGCTTGTTGCAGCGGTACATACGGAAGAGGCACTTGACAAACTCATAGGACATATTGCAATTGGACATAATAGATATTCTACATTTGGAGGTATTTTTGGTCATTTTCAACCAGTAAATTCAGAAAGAAATATTCTTGCACTCGCCCATAATGGTAACCTTCCTGTTGTTACAAAGCTACGAGAATTTTTACAAAAAACAGGAAAACCACTCGATCACCTTAATGATAGCGAACTTATCCACGAAGTCCTTGAATATTACATGGAGAAAGATTTGTCTATTGAAGAAGCGATTACAAAAGCATTTCCGCTTTTTACCGGAGCATTTGCGCTTATCATTCTCACAAAAGACAAATTAATTGGACTGCGAGATAGTTATGGAATCAGACCTTTTTGTATTGGACGGATGAATGGAGATGGATACGTGCTTTCTTCAGAGACATGCGGTTTGGATAGTGTTGGAGCAGAGTTTTTACGAGATGTTGTACCAGGCGAGATGGTTGTTGTTGATAAAA
>PPGL01000025.1 GCA_003173915.1 Candidatus Levyibacteriota bacterium
ACGAAGACAACAACCAAAAGCGTCGCAATAATGGTAATAACAACGAGGAGTTCAATCAGTGTAAATCCTTTTTTATGATGGGCAGTTATCATATATAATAAATGTAATTGAATTTCTAAATTCTTGTCAATAGGCATTTCCTATTTTAAGCTATTTTTTAAATATACGACTTTGGAATCATTATGAGAGAGTGCAACAGCTTTATTAAATGCATCAAGAGCATCAGTATCGTCTCCAGCTTGATATAAGACTCTTGTATATAACAGCAACATTCTGTAGTCGTTTGGGTAGATAAGTGTTAACCTTTTAATGTACGGCAATGCTTTTTTCGGTTCTTTTTCTTGTATGTACAAATTAACAAGTGGCGCATAAGCATACAAAAACGTTGGATCCAAATCCAAACTGGTGAGATATTCTTTTTCAGCCAAATCTAGTTTATTTTGTGCCAAATAAATTGCTCCAAGATTGTAATGTGTTTGAGGATAAGAATCATCGAGACGAACTGCTTCTTTGAGCTGGTATAAAGCGTCTTTATAATCACGTGTATGTAAATATGCATTGCCTAAATTTAAATGAAGTCTTGCAGTATTCGTGTAATCCAGATTATGAGTAAAATAGGTAATATCATCTTTCCAATAAAAATTCTGATGTATTGTCATAACCATACACACAAGAATCAGTATGAAAAGTGCTCCACTCACAAGTATTTTATATTTTATGATTGCTGGGAATAGTAGTTGTATTAAAAAAAATGCAATGATAAAAAATCCAACCATAGGAACATACAACCAGTTTTCTCGAATAAGACCAGTCATTGGAATAATGCCAGATACCGAAAAGAGGTTGGAAAAAATAATAATAAGAGAAAAGAGAACAAGAGCTGACTTTCTTTTTTTTATTTCCCAAAAACCTAGTGCAAGAAGAGACGCAATAACTACAATCGCTCCAATAACCCATGGACTCATAAAAGATGTCACGATGCTTGTTGTTCGCTCAAGATACAATGGGTAGGGAAAGCCAAGAAGACCAATATCAAGTAAAAAAACTTTTAAAAAGGTAAACATCCTGACAGATAGATGTGTCCCATATAAATCCTGCGCTTGAGAATAATTTAAAGAATTTCCAAAATCCAAAAAAGTCAGACGAAGGTAAAAATAAAAGAGTGTGATAAATGCAAGAGGAAACAAGACAAGAATATGATCTCTATATGTTTGCCAGATATTTTTTAGCGAAACTTTTTTCTGCACACAAACATATAACAAAATGCCAGCATACATTGGTCCTGTGGTAAGTGCACCTTCTTTTGACAAAATGCTTAAAGGAAATAAAAGAACTGAAAATAACAACAATACTTCTGAAGAAAAAGAAAATGAAAATTTTTTAATGTGGATTTTTAATGACTCATCATATAATCCCCAGGTGTAACAATACAGCGAAAGAAAGAGAAAAAGTGTATATAAAATGTCTCCGCGAGAACTTAAATATGTCACTGCTTCTGTTTGTATTGGATGCACTAAAAATATCGCAGCAATTATAAAAGAAAAGGGCTTTTTTATTTTTAATTTGACAAACCACAGGAAAAGCAAACAACCATTAAGAATATGAATGAGCATATTGGTTAGATGCATTCCAAATGCATTCCATCCAAACCATAGTACGTGATCAAGCGCAAAAGATAATGTTGTTAGAGGACGGTAGTAATTACTTGTTTCTCCAGCACCTGCTGTTGTATTGGAAGAAAAAATTTGAGGTAAATATTTTAAAGATCCGGCAAAAACATTTTGGAGAAAAAAATGAGCATCATCCCAAACAAATCCATTCAAAAGACTTGTTACATAGGTAATGCAACCTAAAAGAACAAGAAGAACGAGTAATTTCCATGTTTTAAAATCTCTTGCCTTTTGTGTCTTCATTATTAGTTTTCTTTCCAATTAGACGAACTCGTCCCAGGAGTAAAAGTTATTGAGTACGAATTTGCTGTAAATGTTATCAAGGCACTTCGCACAAATTTTGTTGGACTTGTTGTTGTAATGGTCCATGTATTCCCAGATTTTGTTAGACTACACGATCCATCTGCTTCTGCAAATGTTGTACTCGTAATTGTTGCTGCAAACATCCCATCATTTCGCATGCGAAGAAGTAAATCCTCTGCACATTCTTCCGTTAAATTCCATGCTCCTTCTCCACTTTCCAATGCATATGCACCTTGTCCTTCGCCAACTGCAAGCATTGCAACTGTTGTTGCAACAGCCATGGCAACTGCGATAAGCAATAATACCATAGATATCGCAATAAAGCCTTGTTGTTTTTTCATAAATTTCTCACTTCTGCACTTGATTGAATTGTTTCTGACTCTTTAAATTCGTTTCGCGAGCTCAAACTCTCGCCAACTGTAAAAACAAATGACACATTTTTTGTTGTACTTCCCGAAGAATTGTTGGTGAAGCTACCATTTGTTATAGTCACATCATTTGAATCAAGAGAAATTGCTCCAGCATTAGCCTGATTAATTGTTACTCCATTCCCGGCAAAAATAATAACTGTTTGATTTGCAGCCAAACTACAATTTGCACTATTCTCGCAAAGCGTTAAGGTAGAACTTGACACACTTGTAATATCTACAGCATTGCGAATCTCATATTTTATTCTTTCTGAAATAAGACGTGCCTGACTACTTACTTCTTCCTGCACAGCACTCTTACTTGCACCTTCAATAATATTCCATGTGAATGGAATAAGAGCGGTCAGAAGAATAGAAATAATAGCAACATACAAAATTGCTTCAACAAAAGTAAATCCAGCTTGTCTATTTTTCATTATATTAATAATTATCCCATGCAAAATTTGCCCAGAATTCATTGCTTGCCGACCCAGTACTACTTCCAGGATGTGCAGTTTGAGATTTTCCTCCAGATGAATACATAGCATTCGCACTCGTATTCCACACTATCGTTGAGAGTTTTAATGTACTATCAAACATCAAAAACATCACATCATCCCCACCAGGCTGAGGGACAGCTTTCACGCTAGTCACAGTTCCAGCCATTGCAGTAAGATTTGTTGCAGCAGAGTCAAATGTTGCAGTTACTGGATTGTATTTTTTGTATTTTGGTGTTGTCGTATTATCGGAATAGACGACAACAGCTTGTGCACCACTTGTTGCTTCATAGGAGACATCAAAACTTCTTTCTATTCCAGTATCAGTCGCGCTCGCAACAGTACTGTTTGTTGGAGTCGAAAACGCGGGTGTCATATTGCTTTTAAAGCAGACAATGACATTTCCTGATGTTTTATCACAAACCAAATATTCATTTATATAATTTCTCCCCGCGATATTCATTGCTCCAGGAAGATCTGTTCCGTTTACAGAAGCAGACGTTGCAGCACTTCCCCAACTTCCACTTCCACTTCCATTAGCAGTAAAAATTTTTGTTGAAATAACTCTCCCAGAACTTCCACTGCTTGCAGCAGAATAAATAATAGCTCCTAACGTATTGGTAACCCAGGCAAAATCTATTAATTCCTTTGTATTTGTTGGATTTGCTGTTGCATGAGTGGTTATGGCAGACCAGTTACCAGCAACATATGTTCCCCCATTAAAGTATTCACTTATTGTCGAATTTGCTTGATCTGCAAAGGATGCCATAACTTCATTTGTTCCAGGACGCGCTCTGACAACAATATATACTGGGATATGCGTTGAACCAAGTGTTGTCAGAGAAACTCCAGTATTATTCCAGCTGCTTCCATTCCAGGTGGCAAATTTTGGTGTCACTGAATTGTCAGAGTAGACAACCATAAAATCTCCATTACTTAAGTATGTTCCATCAAAATTTCTTACGTCTAGAAAGGTTGTTGTAGCAAAGGAAGTAAGTCTTGTTGCATTTCCCCAGGTTCCTGTATTTCCATTATATACTTGCGCCCAAATTTCTTGTGTTGATGATCCATTATAGTGTCGTGAAATTGCAATTTTTTCATTGCGTGTTGCTGAAGCGTAAACTCTCACTGCACGAAGAGCATAACCTGTCGATCCAACCGTTGCTGTTGCAGCAGCTGCAGTCCACGTATCTGTTGCAGCATTATATATTTGGTATTTAACGGTATTTGCTGTTGTTGCACCATCTCCAAAAACAAGCATGCCACCTTTTTTTGTTCGCCAGTTGGAAAGATATGTGGTAAGAGCAACTGAGTTACTCGCTGTTTGCCCTGTTTTTAATTTCCAAGTAACTGTCGATGTTATCCGTTTTGCGTTTTGATAAACTGTTCCGTTACTTGTCACAAAATTACTACTTGCCGTAGCAGATCGCTGCGCATCACAAATGGTGATAACTCGAGAAAATCTTGTGTCTGATGCTAGGGTATCTGATGTTCCAGATGCTTTTAGCGTCCATAGTCCTCCGCTAACTTGAACACCTGCTCCACTTGAACAATATGTGCTTGCAAGTCCATCAATATTTGCATATCCCTGATTTCTAATTGAACGAATTGCTTCAAGTCCTTCTGTTGCAAATTGTGTTGCAATTGCATTTTCCTCTCCAAGTCTATTTGCGTTCATTCCAGTCAAAACAAGTCCCACTGTTGCAGAAGAAAATATCACAAAAATTATAGAAGCAATCAGAACTTCGAGTACTGAAAATCCTTGTTGAGAGAAAAGTGTTTGATGAATGTTATTGATAAGTTTTTTCATCGCGATACCATTCCTTGTGTATTCATCGTTACTGTCTTTGTAGTATGTGAAGCTGATCCAGTAATCGTAAACGTGAGCGTTGAAGCAATATTTGGCAAACCGGTTTTTCTGGCAAAACTGATATCTGTTGCACCCGAACTTGAAAGTGTAATTGTTGGATTAATAGTAAATGTTTCATTAAATGGAGTACTTGCGTAGCTTGTTCCTTCATAAAGGGTAATTGTATGTGCAGTATTGTCAAGTTTTACTCCCCATGCACTATTTTGTTTTCCCATCATTGCATAAAATTGGGCTTTTCGAAAATCGCCAACTATTTGGTCTTGTGTATTTTGAACTGCATTTTGGGTTAAAAATCGCGCAGTAAAAGCTGTTGTTAACATTCCCAAACTTGAAATTAGTGCAATAACAAGAATGAGCTCAATAAGTGTAAAGCCGGCTTCTGGTCTCATGGTTGCCATATTATCTATGAATTCCTGCGGTTAATTGATAAATAGGTGAAATAATTGCTAAGGCAATGAAAGCGACAACAAGTCCAATAACAAGAAGCATCACTGGTTCGATAATGGTTGAAAAATTTTTAGAATATTCATCAATTTCTTCTGAAAAAAAATCGCCAAGGTATGTCAAAGATTCATCTAATTTTCCTGTTTTTTCACCAACTCCAATCATTTTCGTTGCAATTATTGGCATATAGGTAAAATTTGCTTTGCTAAGCGTACCGCCAATTGAATTTCCTTTTTCTACTCCATGCAAAATATGTCCAACATATGTTTTAAACATAACGTTTGTTGTTGCCTGATACTGCACTTGTAGGGCCGCTAAAATTGGTAATCCACTTTTAAGCATAATCCCTAAATTTCGACAGAAAAAAGCAACTTGTATGTCCTGAAAAAAATTTCCAAGTATAGGCATTGATAGTAAAAATTTATGCCAATGTTTCTTTAATCGAGGATGAGTAATAAGAGCGCGAAAAATGAAAAATGCAACAACAATTCCTGCAAAAATAAAATAGCCATAACTCTTCATAATACTGGCAAAAATCACTAGAATTTTTGTTGGAAGTGGCAATGTAATTGTCAACGAGTTAAACAGATCAACAAGCTGTGGCAAAACAAAAAGGCTAATTCCCATTCCTGCAATAAATGCAATCATGAGCACAATGCCAGGATATAATAACGCGCTCTGAATGTTTTTTTCAAATTCATTATTTTTTTTGAGTTGTCCAGAAATATAATCAAGATTTTCTTCTAAATTTCCTGATTCCTCACCAATACGAATCAGGTTAACAAAAAAGGGGTCAAATATTTTTGGGAATTTACTTAGCGCTTTTTCAAGCGTTTGTCCATTTTGTACATCTTTTATAATAACCCGAAGAACTCGCTTCATTGCTGGATTTTGTGATTGTTGATAAATACTCATTAGTGCCTCACTTAGAGGAATTCCACTTCGAATCATGACGGATAAATTTTTTGTAAATAAAAATTTATCTAAAAATTTTACTCTTTCAAATACATGAATCTCTGTTGAAAATTTCACTTCTTTTCCTCCTCTTTTTCTGTTGTACTCATTGCTGTTTCTTGTTTTGTTGCACGTAATAATTCTTCAACTGTTGTTATTCCTTGCTGTACCTTTGATAAGCCATCGTCAAACATAGTAACCATTCCTTCTTTGACCGCCTGCTTTTTTATTTCTTCTGCTGTAGCTTTATTTGTAATGAGTGTTTGAATAGCTGGAGAAACTTCAAGCACTTCAAAAATACCAACTCTTCCTAGATATCCAGTTTTATGACATACATCACACCCTTTTCCTTTATAGACAGTTATATTTTTACTTTGTCCAAAATGTTTTTTTGTAGAAATTTCAGAAAACAATTTTGTAATACTGGCCCGGTCTTGCGAAATAGAAATTTTACACGTATCACAAATTCTTCGGACAAGTCGCTGTGCCACAATAACATTTACAGTCGAGGAGACTAAAAATTGTTCCACTTTCATATCGACAAGGCGCGGAATTGCTGTTGCAGCATCATTTGTATGAAGAGTCGATAGCACCAAATGTCCGGTGAGTGCTGAATTGATAGCAATATCAGCTGTTTCCATATCGCGAATTTCTCCAACAAAAATAATATCTGGATCTTGGCGAAGAATTGAACGAAGTCCTGCAGCAAAGGTAAGATTGGTTTTTGCACTTACCTGAATTTGATTTATTCCAGTCAGTTCGTATTCAACTGGATCTTCAATTGTCGCAATATTTTTGTCCCTTGTATTTAAAATTTTCAAAATTGCATAAATTGTTGTTGTTTTGCCACTTCCGGTTGGTCCTGTTACTAAAATCATTCCATACGGCTTTTGATAACTACTTTTAATTTTATCTAAATCTTTTTCCGACATTCCTAAGTCCGAAAGAGAAAATTGTCGAGATTTTGAAGATAATAATCTCAATACTGCATCTTCACCTGCAACGATTGGGACAATTGACACACGAACATCCAAAAATTCTCCGTCTATTTCCAAACGAAGCTTGCCATCTTGTGCGCTAAAATGTTCGTCTGTTCGAAGCTTTGCCAACACTTTAATACGAGTAATCACCTGACTATGGATTTCTTTTGGTAATTCAAGTGTGTCATGAAGTATCCCATCAATACGGAATCGCGTCATGGATGTTTTTTGCCTTGGCTCTATATGAATATCTGATGCTTTATTGTAGTATGCATATTGAATAAGAAGATCAACAAGTCTAGCAATTGGAACATCTTTTACTTCTACATCATTTACCTCCGACACTTGTTTTTTAAGAAGCTCGTTAAAGGTTTCTTGTAAATGGTGTTTATAAAGCCTCAGAGCGTTAAAAATATCTTTTTCCGTCGCAAAGTATATTTTCACAGGCATTCCCACTTTTTTTGAAAGATACTGGAAAAACTCGGTATCTTCGGGATTGGTAGTCGCGATAGAGAGAGATCCATTCTCCAAAGAAAAACTTACAGTTTTCTCTTTTCGTGCTACTTGCTCTGGAATAAGCGTAAGAATATCTTCACCAATTGCTACTTTTGCAAGCGAGATAAATGGTACATGAAGAAAATCTGCAATAATTTTTCCTAAATTTTCGTCAGAAATAATATCCTTTTCAATAAGTCCTTCATACAAAGAAATTTTTTCCTCTTGTGAAGCCTGTTTTATAGATTCAAGTTGTGCGACATCCACATACTGGCTTTCTTTTAACAACGTGAAAAGTGTATCATCTGTAATTTGCATACCTATTTTAAGTATAGCGAACCAATACACAAACTCAAGAGGACAGCTTACTCGCCAAGAAGAGATTGAATATTTTTAATAAGATCTTCAAGAGATAAGTCACTTTTTATAATAAAATTTGTGGCTCCAAGATTGGTTGCTTTTTCCTTGTCCTCTCTTTGTCCAAGATTGGATGCAACAATAACAGGAATTGATTTCCATGCATCATTTTTTTTCAACTCTTCAAGTACTGTAAACCCATCTTTCACTGGCATAATAAGATCTAGAATAATTAAATCAGGAGCAAATTCTGTAATTGCGTCAAGAGCTTCTTGTCCATTCGCAGTAACTCGAACATCATACCCAACCTTTGTTAGTTTGATTTTATATGCAGTTGCTATAAATCTATCATCCTCGGCAATTAAAATTTTTTTCATAATTTTGTATTTTTTTTATTCTCGTCAATAAATCCTCGTACAATTTCTATTAATTCTTCTAGCGTATAGTCTGACTTCAAAAGATATTTTTTAGCTCCCTGGGCAAGCATATTACGCACTGAGTCAGGACTTGCAGAATTACTAATAACAATAACGGGAATATTCTCCAATTTCTTCCTCTTTTTCATCTCCGTAAGAAAAATTAATCCACTCATATCCTTCAGATAATAATCAAGCCAAATTGCATGTGGAAGGACTGGGGCTGTTTCCAAATACTCTAGCGCCTTCACTCCAGATGAAAAACCTAGCGGTTCTATATTACTCACTTTCATTTTTTTTGTAATTGCCTCCAAAAGAAGAGACTCATCTTCAACGATAAGAATTGAGGGCTTCTCTTGTTCCATAAGCGTCTTAATAATACCTTACTGGATTCTTCTTTTGCAACTACGCAGATTTTATACTAATGTAACTTCTCCTACTTTTGCACTTATTCCACGAGCAGGAAGAGTAAATGAAAAAGTGGTACCATTATTTTCCTCACTTTCAAACCAAATTTTTCCATGTAAAGATTCTATAATTGCTTTTACTAAATATAGTCCTAGACCGTTTCCATCAGTTTCTATTCTTACCGCATTCTCTGCTCGGAAAAACTTATGGAAAATTTTTTCTTGCTGCTTTTTCGGAATACCATACCCATGATCTGCAACTTGGGAAAGGATTTCTTCTCCTTGTTGAGAAACGGAAACACTTATTTCTGATCCATCAGGCGAATACTTAATTGCGTTTCTAAGTAAATTTACATATACTTGACGAATTAAGCGCTGATCAACAATAACGTTAGGAAGTTCTCCATTGATATTGAATATAATATTCAAATGTTTTTCCTGAATCTCCACACTGAGTTCTGTAATAATTCCTCCAATAAAGTCTTTCATGTTTGTTGGTTTAGGGTCAATAACAATTTTTCCAGATTCAATACGAGAGATATTGAGAAGAGAATCAACAAGCTCAATCATTCCTCCTGTAGAAATAGCAATATTATTAACAAAGTCTCGTTGTTCTGAGGTTAATGTCCCAGCATCTCCTGCAAGAAGCATTTCACCAAACCATTTTATTCTAGAAAGTGGAGTACGCAGTTGATGAGAAGCAAGAGAAATAAATTCTGTTTTCATTCTCTCAACTTCTTCTTCTCGTGCTGAATCACGAAAAACAGTGATTGTTCCAACAATTGCATTATTTATAACAACCGGCGTAGAGGTAATAACAGCAGGAAATCTTGTGGTATCTTTTCTCACATAATACATTGGATGTAAAGAGGAGGTTAATAAAGAGATTTTTTTACCATAGGTAAGCGCTTGATATTCAGGTCTCTGAGAGAAAGGAACAGACTCTCCTGTTTCATATGCTAACGCTACTACTTCTCCAATTTCTTTTCCAAGAAGTTCTTCTTTTGTATATTGTAGCAAGGAAACTGCTTGTTTGTTCATAAGGATAATCCTATTTTGTTTGTTAAGTGCAATCATACCCTCTCCAATGGTCTCTAAAAGTGCATCATTACGAGCTTTTTCTTCTTCCTCTTTTTCTTTGCTAGCTTGAATATCTGCCAATAAACTAATCATAGACTTTTTAATTTCCTCGAGTTTTTGGTTTTGATGTGTTGATTCATTTACTTTTTGTTCAAGAAGTTTTTTTACATTCTCAAGCTGTAGGGTTTTTTCCTGTAGAATCTTTTCAAGATCTTTTTTACTTTTAGCTTCTAGTACTTCTTCCTCAAAAATTTCCTCAGGAAGTAACTCTACTAAAAGAAATGTAACATCAAAAGGAAATATACTTTTTATATATTCATATACTTTTAGAAAGGGCCTTCTTGCCTGCTCTTTGCCAAAATGCATTTGTACATATCTGTACCAGGTGTCAAAAAATGCACGAATAATAGCATGTACCTCTTTACCGTTGAGGCCAGTAATTTTCCCTATACTACTTTCTGGAATTATAATACTATCTTTCGCAACTTCCATCCCGTCAAAGATGGTATTGGGAGTAATATGTTGCATTACTTCTTTTATAGATGCAAGGCCAATACCAGAAGCCATATAATGGCCAATCATTGGCAAAATAAAAAGAATTAAATCTTGTATATTTTCTTTATCTGTTATAAATACTTGGAATGCTTCACTAAGCTTATCTTTTGGTACTATTGTTTGTATTTCTTGACGAAGACCTCCTGATGTATATTTTTTTTGCGTAAGTGGAGGACTATTTTCTGTAAGAAATTCCTCATATTTTTTATATAGCTTTATCAAGGCGATTTCCTTTTCAATACCAGTGGATGTTTGGAGTTGTTGATATTGAATACTATAATTTTTTTTAATTTCTTCATCAACAATTTGTTGATTTAAAAATGCAAATAATTTCTCAAAAACTGTAGCATCTGATAAATGCTTTATAGCAAGAATGTCTTCTTCTTTTTTTGTAAAAAGTGCACTAAGAATATTTTGCATACTTATTTTAGCTACTTTATAAGTACAATCTGGTAAAACTTACTGTACTGTAACACATATTTTCTATACCTATCTGTACTTAATTAGCATACCAGAAAATTTTTTGAGTAATGTTACTACGCGGAAACACAATTATTTTGCAGGACTACTTCCTATAATGACAATAATGTCTGCAGAGGACTGTGCAGAAAGTACAGAGGTTGTCGAAGATACTGAGTAGGTTACACTTAACTCCTTCATAAGTTCGGTGAGAAATGCTTGGCTTACTGAAGATTTTGCTTTGATTTCTGTATCTGTATAATTTTCATTATCTGCATTACCAGTAGTACTTACACTAAAACCATCTGAAGTCAAAAATTGTTTAACTTTTGCTGCTTCTCCTGTAACTCCACTTCCATTAAGTACTTGTATACTATACTGTGATTTATCTATTGCTGTTGGTGTTGGGGTAACAACAAGTGTTGGTGTTATTTTTACTTCACTTTTGGCAGAATTATTTTTATTACTTATAAAAGAAGGCAAAGAAAATTTTTGAGACAATATATTTTTCCCTTGTCTCCAATATATATACCCTCCAAAAGCCCCACAAAGAACAAGGAGAATAATTAACAGAAGAACAATTGTTCCTTTTTTAGAAGAAGATTTTTCAGGAAGTCCTTCTAAAAACGTTTCAGAGGCAGAGGTAGCAGATCGAAGAGATGTAGCTGGTGTAGCAGGCGTAGTAGGTGTATCTACTGGAGGTTGAACTGAAGCAGAAGGAGTTGACACTTGTATATCTTCCTTTTTATCAGCAGTATTTGGCGTTGAGTCTGGCAAAACAACAGAGGGTGTAGTTGCAACAGGAACTACCCCAACAGGTTGACTTTGTTGGACTTCTGGCAAAACTTGCGGAGCTGGTGTAGATGAAGAAGGGGATTGTGCTACATTTTTTTCTGAGGGGGATTGATTTTCTTCAACCTGCACAACCTGCATCACAGGTCTTTCCTTTTTTTCTTGAACAATAGCATCTGATTTCTCTTCCACAGTAGCTTCTTTTTTCTTTACAGCATGTACAACTTTCTTTTTTGTTGGCATATCTCTAGCTTACGAATATTGTGTGATCTTGTCAACAGACCGAAAAATTACACAATCCACATTGCATCACCAAAACTAAAAAAACGATACGAATTTTTTATCGCTTCTTGATATGCTTTTCCTAAAAGTGAAGATGAGAAATTTTTAAATTCATGTGACGAATTAGGATAGGCTCCAAATGCGCTAATTAACATAAGAAGACTTGACTCTGGTAAATGAAAATTGGTAATCATACTATCTACAAAACGGAAACGATATGGTGGATAAATAAATAGTGTTGTATCACCCGATTGTTCAACAAGTTTTCCTGTGTCTAGTGTGACCGTTTCAAGTGTACGCATTGTTGTTGTTCCAACAGCAATAATCCGTTTCTGTTGCTGTTTTGCCTGAGATAGTCTATCGGCAACATCTTTTGAAATACTATAATATTCCATATGCAAAGATTTTGTCTGAAAGTGTTCTTCTCGTAGTCCCTGGAATGTTCCGAGTCCTACATGAAGTGTAATATATTCAATTTGAATACCCTTTGCTTTTAAACCATCAAGCAGTTGACTAGTAAAATGTAATCCTGCTGTTGGAGCAGCGGCAGATCCTGTATCTTTTGCATAAACGGTTTGGTATCTCTTGCGAAGTTCTCTCTCTGACATTGTCGTATGAATATAGCCAGGAATTGGTGTTGATCCAATAGTATCGAGCGCTTCAAAAAAAGTCTTTTGGGGATAGGTAAATACTATTGTAATTTCTCCTGTCTTATCTTTTTGAATAACTTTTGCAGATACCTCACGAGAAAAATATACTATCTTTCCAATTGGTAAACCTGGCTTTGAAATTGCTTTCCAGGTATTTTGTGTTAGCTGCGATATAAGAAGAATTTCGACCATCCCCCCTGTTTCTTTTTTCCCAAAAAGTCTTGCAGGAAAAACTTTACTTTGATTAAGAACCAAAACATCATTCTTACTAAGAAACTTTGCTAAATTATAAAAATGATAATGCGATATCTTCCCTGTTTCTCGATCTACAATAAGTAGTTTTGAGTTATCACGCTTTTGCAATGGTTCATTTGCAATAAGATTTTGAGGCAATGTGTAGTCAAATAACTTTTTAAAACTAATATCAGGCATTGTAGGGAGCATTATCGCAAGGATTGTAGAACAAGTCAATCAATTAACGGAGTATGTTGTATATCTTTAGAATTGTATTCCAATTTCTTGTCGTCACTTGTTTGCCAAATTCTTTTTCAAGTATTTTCATTGCATCGGTGGTATTTTTACTGGGAGTTATTATCACGACACTACAAACTTCTGTTTTTGTTACCGATAAAATTGTAAAATCTTTTTCTTTGGAAGTAAAAGGAATGGAAAGATTTGTCTGTATTGGAGCAGATAAAAAAGTTACGTAAAAACGCCTCTGGGGAGTAATGGAAATACCAGCAAATGGTGAAGAGTCAACAAGAGACTGAATGTGCGAAGCTTCCCGAAGAATCACAGAAATATGAAATCCCGATATTTTTTCAAGTGTTTTTTCTATTGTTTCTTGTAATAAAGCCTTATTATCTTCTGAAATTTCAAACACTATATTTCCACTATTGAGAAGTGTTTTAACTTTTGTAGCATGTAGTGACTCAAAGGCTTTTCGAATATTTTCCATGCTAACTTTTGTATTCCCTCCTACGTTAATGCCTCGTAAAAAACAGATATATTTCATGCAACGAGTATAACAGTTTTTCAAATGTAACTAAAGGAAGCTATGGTACAATAAGTTTGTGTTTGTAAAAAAATCATTTTTCTCTTTCCCTCTTTTTTTCTTTATATTTCTTCTTATTTTATTTACGTGGATAAAATTACAAAATATTAGTATTAGTTTGTCTGATACCAATGAGTATTTTTATTTTGGGAAAATACTTCTCCAAGGGAAAGTATTATATAAAGATTTTTTACACGCTGACTTACCTCTTTTCCCTTATATGTGTGCATTATATTTTTTTATTACTCATGGAAATCTTTTAAACTTTTATCGTACTGCAATTATTGAAGTATTGGGTACTACTATTTTTATTTTTTTACTTGTCAAAAATCAAACAAAAGCGTATCTTCCTGCTATTTTTAGCAGTTGTGTTTTTCTTTTTTCAGGATTTGTTATGCAATTATCAGATTTTCAGGAAGGAGTTTTTACCACAATTTTTTTTGGGATTGTCGGCTATTATTTTTATACTAAACAAAAAAATTTTCTTTCTGGAATTTTTTTAGGACTTGCTGTATCAACCAAACTTTATGCTGCTCCAATGCTTCTTGGGATAACTATTTTAACCTATTATGAGCAGGGGATAAAAAAAACATTCCAACTTATTGCTGTTTATACACTTACTTCTCTTGTTATTTTACTTCCTTTTTTAGTTACAGAATTTGGAAATGTGTACCGCGGAATTTTTGCATATTCTCTTCATCGTCCTGAAGGATCTGACAAAATGGTTCTTTTTGGTGCACTTATTTACTTTAATGCGTTTCTTATGCTATCTGGTTTGTATTCTCTTTGGACACTGAAAAACCATTTCTTTTTTGCAAGTATTTTTATTTTAACACTTCTTTGCACCTTTCTTTTTCCCGATCTCCACTATTTGTATTTTGCAGCTATGATTCCTTTTTTAAGTATCCTTTCTTTCAAACTTATTCCACCACTTTCCAAAGTATTTTCTCTTGATATTAATGTTTTGTATGTCAGTGGAATTGTTTTATATATTTTTATTGGAACAGTTACATATTACTCAACCTTTGCACAGTTTGAGAAAGTATCTTTTATGCCAGCAATGCTTACCCTTATCAAACAGGAAAATCCAAAATTTTTATATGGACTGGACCAATTAAATCCTGCAATTTCTTACGAATCTGGCGTTCCTCTTCTTGATGGTATCATTGACACCAATGAAAATATGTTTCGCAAAGGAGTTATTAACAAAACAATTGAAACAAAACATGCAATCGCAAACAAAACTCTTGTTATTTCGTATGGACTTGACTATCCCAATCAACACACACATGTTATTGTTAGTCCAGATATTATTGATGTCCCTATATTTTTAAAATCATGCACATTATTGAAGGAATTTTCAGTTTTTGGCGAAGGACAAATAAATACTATCACTCTCTCAAAATGCTATTAGTTATTTTGTGGCAATAACACTAATCTCTAGTGATGCACCAAGAGGTAATTCTCTAACACATACCGCCTCTCGTGCAGGTGGAGTATCTGGAAAATATGTCGCATATAGTTCGTTAAATTTCTTCATCTCTAACATATCTGTTACATATACAGTCGCTTTTACAATTTTTCCTAAGTCAGAACCTGCTGCACTAAGAATTGCAGAAATATTTTTCATAATTTGTGACATTTTTTCTTCTATTGTACCGTCAAGTAATTCTCCATCGGCAGTCAAGTGTATTTGCCCTGCAACAAAAATAAATCCATTACTTTCTATCGCTTGTGAATAAAAATTTGTTCCTTTTGGCGCATTGGGGGTTTCTATTTTTTTCATATGAGAACATTATATCATATGTGTTTTATGCTCACTAAGAAGTTTTGCAACGCCAAATGCTGTTCCATCAAATATTGTATTTTTTTTAATTGGAATTTCAAGAAGTTCTTGTTGTTTTTGTAGTAAATATTCCTCTCGTGTTATTCCTCCATCAACAACAATTTTTTTTGGAATAACTGGCAATTTCTTGATTGCTTTTGCTACGTCTTTTGCAATTTGCGTAAGCACTTTCTGAAGTGCTTTTTTATTTGTTAAAACTTCTTCAACGCTTTTTCCACTTTTATCAATCTTTGCTTCATATGCATACAAAATATCTTTACCATGTGGAACAATTGTTGTAAAAAAATCTTTATGAAGAAGAAATTTTTCTCCAATTACTTGCATAATAAATGTTCCTGTCCCGTAGGTAATTTTTGTCTCTCCTTGTAAAACTCCTACTCCATACATACTTGATTGTTGATCTCCACAAATTGCAGTAATTGGAATTTCTTTTCCTAAAACATCTTTTTTTAATTTACCAAACGCGTGTTGCGATGGAAAAACATCTGGCAATACAATTTCAGAAGCAGAAAATATTTCTAACAATTTTTTATTCCATTCTTTCTTTTTAATATCAAAAAGAAGAGTTCGAGACGCATTTGTTACATCAGTAATATGCCCTTTTTCTTTTGATAGATT
>PPGL01000073.1 GCA_003173915.1 Candidatus Levyibacteriota bacterium
TGGGCCAAAAAATTACAGATAATACATCGGTGATACTCAGTTTGTTACTAGAAAAATAAGTGAAGGATGAAAAAATCCAAATACCTATTAAGTAAAATAATATCAACGCTATCAACGTCATTCTTGTCTCCTTTTAAATATCCCTAGAAATTTTTTCTTTTTATTGTTAGTTGGCTGATTCAATGTTTTAAAATGTCCATTAGGTTGCCGTTCTATTAACTGTGAGTCACTAATATTTGATTTTTTGAAGTTGTTAAATATCTCATTGACTGTTTTGCTTTCTGGAAAAAGTTTCTCATGAGCTATGAGACCGAATATAAATGCTATGAGTGCAACAATCAGATAAGACATTATCATTTTTTATTTATCTTATAATAAAGCCTACCTTTTTTAATGTATGGATATTCTGTTAAGTTACCGATTGCTGTTGAGTCTTTTACAGATATAAGAAAGAGCATGAGACTAAGTTTTTGAGTCCGTGCTGAAATTTCCTGCTGTTCATAACGTGATAATTCACGATTGACCATAGAAGAAAGATCAATGTACATCAAAGTGTCTAATGTTCTAACGACAGGTTTTTTCTTTTGACCGAAAGATGCAATCGAAACTAAACAAAGGAAAATTATTTTTTTCATAATTAGTAGAATACTCTTACTTGAAAATTCATGCTTACTGGATCAATTGCAGCACCGCTTGTATTGGTAAAAATAAATCTTACATTGTTATTTGTGTTAATGTAAGCTTGAATGACACCACCCTGAAACCCTTGTGTTGAAGGTGTAACCGCTAACCCATCATTGGTAAAACATGGTGTCACACCTACGTCTAGTATTGATTGAGCTCCTGGTGCTGTATTGGGAAAATCGACGCCGACTATTCCTACCGCAGTTCTAATTGAAGTCATTAAGATATTGTTACCACCTATTCTCGCAAAGGCTTGGGCGCTAGATGAATTAATCCATATTTCACCATTATTTGGAGCTAATGGATCACTAGCTCGATAATCAATATTTATCCCTGCATTATTTGAAGTTCCTTGAAAAGTTTTTGTTGCCGTGCTAGTTTGGACAGAAGCTAAAATCATATCACCTCCACCCCCACCTTGTTGATCTAATTGATAACGAGTCCCTGAATGGTCAGTCCAATAAATGTGTGTATTAGTTGATTCAATTGCTTGCTCTTCGGGCGTACCCATTAAAACACCACCTACACCTAACTTCAAGGGAGCCGATTTAGCCGAAATAGTATTAGGTGGAAGTTCTAAGGTAGCGGTCGGATAATGACCAGCAATACCAATACCTAATCTGTTATTAGCAAAGTCACCACGCATTAAAGGAGCGGGTGAAACGGTTGAGTCAAACGCCGCAATGAAAAGTTTATTGGACGATGCCGGGAAACCGAATCCGGCCTTATAACCTAACAGAACGTTATGACTACCATCCCACGCGCTGCCAGCTTGAGAGCCGATAACGGTATTATCGCTACCAGTTGATGACCCCTGATAAGCGTCGAAACCCATAATCGTATTTTCAGAACCGCTCGCATTGTTCTTAAGAGCTGTACGTCCTACAACTGTATTGAAACTAGCGTTGTTAAATAGACCAGCCCAATATCCTATGAATGTGTTAAGAGTACATGAAGTACAAGACGAACCAGCTTCCTCACCTACAGCCGTATTTTGTTGACCAGATGTTAATGGTCTAAGTGAAGCAGAACCGACGGCAGTGTTATTGGAGCCTGTTATTACATCTCTTAAAGCTTCATCGCCTAAACTTGTGTTACTAGCTCCTGTTGTAATAGCACGCATTGAACGGGAACCGAAAGAAACGTTCTCTATACCGGTGGCTGATTTATTACCATTTTGCCAACCTACGAATAATTGAAACTTGGAATGGTTACTTATAAAATTAGCATCTTGTAATACTAATGTGTCAGTGTTTTGTAAACGTAGAGGGAAATTGCCAGTTATGTTTGTAGCCTGATTTAGAGGGCCGCCTAATTGTACTATGGTAGCATTAAGGTGTGTGCCATTGTTAGCGTTAGTAACCAATGCGGGAGCACTTGAACCACCTAACAAATCAACCCAACAACCATTATGATGTGATGTATCAGGACATACTCCAGACCATGCCCGCCATTTGTTAAGCTGTTTGTTGTAGAATAATCCACCTGTATGACCATAATTTAATTCAAGATGGTCACGAGTTGCTTGAATAAAAGCAGAATCAGACGTGTTAAAAGAAAAGATTCCTTTAAATTGTCCGTTGTTTTGTGAGTATGCTAATGTTGAAATTAAAAGCAGGAACCCTAATAGTAATTTTTTCATGATTGTTTTTTATTGTTGAATTTTTCCGCCGGTTACGTCATGATCTTTAGAATACGCACCAAGTAAAACAAAACCTAATGCGATAGCTAATTGAACACCGGTCTTTCCCTCGAATTGACCTTTTTCGTAAGCCTCTAATAAGGCTTGTCCACCAATTAGAAGGCCTGGTATTAAACCGGCTAATGTTGTTTTAATATTTGTCATGACTTAAGTTTTTTACGTTCGTTTAAGATTCTGAATATTAGATAAATGATAGTAAGTAAGCCAATCGACGACTGCAAGCCAAGTTTAAAAATTTCGCTAATAGGCATTTCGTGAATGATTTCGATAACACCCATACTAGCGGTTGAAAAAATAATTTCTCTTTCATGAATATGTAAAGCCATATTATTTTTTCATTGCGACAACTATTAGAATTATTGACACCAAAGCAACAGCCCCGATAATCAAATACGTAGTCATTCCACCTTGTGGAACGATTGATGTTAGACTAGCAGCACCGGATGGTGTGTCATTAGTTGCTGAGTGTTTAGCATGAACGGAAGAGCTTCCTTTTACATGAACATCTTTAATAACATCGGGTGTTGTACCTAAATGTTGGGCAATTTGTTCATGAGCATCGGATGTAGGAACACCTTGTGCCTGTAATTGTTGTACGGCGCTTTGTATTTGTGCAACGGGCACACTTCCTTGCTGTGTAGGTATAACAGCTTGTGGCGTTACATTCATTGAAGGAGCGCCACCGGTTGGACTTGCTTGAGGTGATGGTGTAGAACTTACTTGTGTTTGCGCTTGAGGTGTTGGTGTTGTAGCCATTGATTGCATACCTCCACTTTGCGGTTTTGCGCTAACAGTTGAAACAAAAGTATAGTTTCCGGGTGGATTAACTGGTTTACCCTTAAACGATTTTACAGTTATAGGGGAATTAGAAACTACTTTAAAACGCCAATCACCGCGTTGCCATGTACCGTCATTAGGGTTGTAGCTTTGAGATACAGCCGCTGGTTCGGCTTTGTCCCATGGACGACCACCGGGCAAACCGGGTTGAGGTGCTACAGGTTTAGTCATCATGTCCAACATTTCTTGTTTTGTTGGATAGTAAGGTAAAGCACCTCCACCACTGGCAATGAACTGCTCAAAACCAGTGGTCGCTTTATCTTCATGCTGACCAAAAATATTACCTAAAGTTTGGGAAACATTACGTCCAATGTCGTAAAATTTTCCATAGACAGGTACTTTGGTAGCGTAATCAAAAATATCAGCATTATTTTGAGGAAATGAATCAATGCGTTCACTGCGATGATCTACATATTCAAAATGATCTTCATTAACGAAGTCATCCAAATGGTTTTCTAAGGTTAGTGTATTTTCCATGATTTATAAAATTTTATATCCTTCGTCAATGTCATCCATGTTAGGTGTAATACCTGACTCTTGTTTTGAAATTGCAGTAACTATTTTTCGTATTGTCGGAGTATCAGTCCATACAATTCTGTCAGTCGGATTTTTTCCGACAAATTTTGAAACGGCTGTGATGTAAGCGGCAGTATCATTTCCATCTTTAGGAGGTGCCCATGAACTGATAATTTTTTCTATGGTGTTAAGACCGTTTGCAAGATAACCTTTGATGTTCACAAACATAGCACGGTAACCATATGGCATAGATACAAATTGTTTGAATCCCGGATCGGTTGAATGAGGTTTTTCACCAATCCACATTTTTCCATCTGGACGTATGTTTCCGGGGTTATTATTTTTGTAAGCGCGGGTCAAAGCCGATTTTATTTTGTTACGCGAAAGATACAAAGCAATGATTAAAATTGCAATGCTTATACATATGTAATAACTTGTTTTCATCCTTTAATCCTTAAAAAAACAGCAATTAATATTATGATTACAACAGCTATCATAAACCATTTTGCTTTAGACCAAAATCCTGAAAGTTGGTCTAAGTAACCCCCGGCACTATACAATTTGTCCCCCAGTTCATCCGATAGTAACAAATTAGGTGCTCGTTCAGTTGTTTGCGCTTTTGCATCTTTTGTTATTTGTGATGAGGTTAATTGTTCATTAGCCAAATCAGATTTTATTACTTGCTCACCGGATGAAAGTTGAATAACAATAGTACCTAATTGAGTTTTTATTTCTTCAACACCCATACCAATGGCATTACCATTAGAAACTTTCCTGACAATTTTTCCGCCTTTATAAACTGACACTGTTTTATTGAAAGGTGCAAATAAAAGTTTTGATTCCGGATATTTAGTTATGTCGGCATGATTAAAAGAAATCGAAGTTGGTTGAGTTAGTATAGCATCAACATGGTCGGGTTGGCATTCAAAACAGTTGCAATATTTGTTATGACCGTAAAGCATTATTGAGCACTTAAAATTGATTCAACCATGTTCACTTTACGTTGATGTTGCCTGTCGGATAATGCAAGTAAAGGAGCGGCTCCTATTTGTGAAGGGTTAAAGCCTTTTGCTTTCATATAGTTACCGGCCATTTGATCGCAGTATGTTTCTTCCTCAAAAAATGCATGTGCAAATTCGTGATAAAGAATAAAGAAAACTTGTGGTAAAGGTTTTTCCTCAAATTGTTTGTCAAATAAAATTACTTTGTCATCCCATTTGACAGTACATTTATTAGGATTGTTACCCCATAGTATTTTAAAATCAAATGGCGATTCATATCGACGAATAAGCGGTGGAAGTGAAGCGTACTTATATTTAACGGGTTCAGGCAGTTGAGAAAATGAACCTGTTTCTACATTATAAGTTCCAAATCCAGGAAGATTAAAACAATCAGGGTTCGGTTTTCCGGGTCGGTTAATAAGTGTTTCAGTTGAATAAAAAAGTATTCCACGATTATCTCGAATGATAACTGGTTTTGATGGGTCATTTATTTTGAACCCTGTTTTTTTCATTACAACTAATTTGCGCACAAGGATTAACCTAAAATGCCTGACAAGAAAGAAGGATTAACAAATTTTTTGTAGGCGATTACTCCAATAACGAGTACAACTACAACGATGATAATGTGTTTTACATTCATGAGTGAAAAATGTTTACTCCTGACATTTATCGTCAGGATTTATTTTAAGAGTCCGATTACAATAAAAACAACAACAGCACCAACAGCCCATTTAAACCAAGGTTCTTTGTAGAACGGTGTTCCAGCTGTCATTTCCGTGTTAAGCGCTCCGCCAGCGGCGGCAGCGTCTTGGGGAGAGAGACCGGCATTATTTACCTTTGAGGATAAATCTTGGACGACCGCTTTAACATCACTGGAAAGTTTTTCGTCTTGTGTTGAAAGGGGTGTGCCGTTGGGTTGTGTACCGGCATTCAAAGACCTGAAATAAGTAAGCAAATTTGACAACACTGTATCTTTTACAACAGGATCGGCATGGTCGTAAGCTTCAAAATTCATAGGTTTTGAATCGTTAAAAGCTTTTGCAGCCACCACATTGTTATAAAACAATTGTGATTTTGCTTGCATGTCAGTTGGTGGGTTCAAACCTTTTTCTTTGAGTTTCTTATCCATTACTTTATCGAATGGTTTAAGAACATCGTAACCCGTTGTCTTAGATGGAATTGAAGGAGGTACATAAACACGACCTTTAGGTTTCACATATTCCGGTGAGACAACACGACCAGTTTTTTTGTATACCTTTCCATCGCTACCCGATTTGATAACGTTTGGATTATGCATAGTTAATGACTTACGCATTAACGTTTTCTTGGGTACACCTACGTCGGCATAATTTTGCATATAGTTAAAATTTAAATTTTCCATATAAGCCCGGTTGTTTCATACCGGGCTAGTTTACGGCTTGCGCCTTGTTAAATTCTGAAAAAAGATTAGACATTACGTCCGTAGTATTCTCTATTTCGTAGATTTTTTTAGTATTCTTTTTAATCATGAATGAAAATAAAATACTATCAACCTGAAAAGGGATATAACTTGAAAGTTCTTTGTATTGATCCAATGTAAAATTAATCGGCAACACAATGAAATTGTATTGCATGTAGTTAGCCTGATCGTAACCGAGCGGATCGTAAGGTTTATTGTTATAAGCACCTACAATATCAATATTAGTTAAATTGATGTTAGTTGCAAACTGAAAATTGGGAACAGTCTGGCCCCCTGAATTACTGAAAGAAAAATAATTTAATCCGGTAATGTCAATTTTTTCATTTTCGCTTGCAGTACTATTTTCAACGATAGATGCTAATGAACCGGCGGGATAACTTTGTACAATATAAATATAGACAGATGGAGCGTCTAAATTATCAGTGAAAACATGTACAATATCACCATTAAGAAAATTGTTTTTGACATTGTTAAGACCTGTTGCAAATAGAAAGGGAACACCAAGACCGATAACGAATGTACCTACATAACTGGTTCCTAATGTTACGGGAGTAACCTGATTACCTATCCTATAAGCACCGTCTTTGTCAAACTTACCAAACATCCAAAAAGGAAAACTAACCTTACATGATGCCGGTATAGCAGGATCATTTTTATCTAAGATTGTACCGTTAGCATCTGTAAAAAACCTTTTCACCGTGACGAATAAACCGGCATTTTTTTGGAGCGGTTTAGAAAATATCTTGTTTAAGATTATTTCGTTAGGTGTGGGTTTTGTCAGGTTCATATTTTTAGTATTTAAAAAAGGCCGACCGTTGGCATAGTCGGCCTTTCGCACACGGTTCAATCAAAGGTAGGCGATCAAAACTTATTTTTGAGGATTAAGAACGTTTCCGGCAAAGTTAGATAAATTGATTGTAACATTATCAACAGCGCCGTAGCCACTTAGACCGACATAAGATACAATTCCAGAATCTTTAGTAATTCCCATTTGCAAAGGAATATCAATGATGTTGGTTTTGAAATTGGTTGGTTGGTTGTTAGCGTTGATATCTGTTGAATCATAATCGAACTTTCCTAACCATGATTTCGAATAGTTGAAAAGAGCGTTATTGAATTGTAGCAATCCGTTAGCACTTGAGTCATTCAAATTCATACGGATACCTTTTTGTAAGAAACTGTTAGTTGAGTTTGCAAGCAATAGAGTAGAGTATGAAACCTGTTGACAACGCATGATGGAAAGTACAACGCTGTTTTGAGGGCCTGCGGTTACGGCTGTAATCGGCATAACCACGTCTCCAGCACGAAGTACGGCTCTAGCTGTTGCGTCTAATGGATAGTCAACACCGGCAAAATTTACAACCGGGTAGTCTTTTCCAAAAATAAACGGTACACCATAGGCACCAACAGAAAGTGGTACAAGTGTCTTAGCACTGGCATAACCAGAATAAAAATCATTCGTTCCAAAAAGAAAGAATGCACTTGTCATTGTGGCAATACCGGCATTATTAGCGTTAACAGCGGTAAACGCTCCAGTACCTGTATTCAGAGTAAAAAATTTCTGGATAGATACGGCTGAAAAGTTTGCAGAAAAATTAGGATTACCTTTTTGAGGTACATTTTGGGGTGCCACACCATTTGTTGCGCCGGCACCGTCGGCATAGTTATCGAAATGGTCAACGTGTTGGTTCAAATGTTGCAACACGGCTAAGTCAGCGTTTTTCATTTTTAAAGTAAAGTTTTTAGGTAAAAATATTTTTCAATTTAGAGTTTAGCTGATTGATTCAAATTCATCAAATGAATTCATTTTCAATTTAGTTGAAACCCACATAGCGAAAATGACACCCACAACAACGATCGCGAATGTCCAAATATGTTCTTTGCTCATTTTTGTTTAAAATTTAGTGTATTTGCTTATTCGTATATTCGTTTAAGCGGTTATTCAATTACACTATAAATGTATAAAAAAAGGTTTTGAAAAACCAATTACATTTAAACAATTATTTTTTACACATTAAAAAAGCCCCGTATCGGGGCTATAAACGGTTCGGTAGCTTCACGGCGTTTTCTTGCAAGGTCTTTATTCTACATTCGTATTAACCGTCCGGTCAATTTTACCCTTTTTAATTTGCATGACTTTATAATGTTTGTCAGCAATAGGCAACGGTTGTCTTTCGCTCCATTCAAACTCAGGCATATTTTTTACCTGTTCAAAAACTTCAATGACATCGGTACCTTTGAAATTTGATTCTACAATGTCCGAACGTTCACCGGTTTTCAATAGCCAAAGTTGATCTGAATAATCGAATACGTCACGCGGTATGGCTCGCAATGAATGAAAAAGAAAAATGTAAGTATTTTGTGAATGACGTTTGCCGATGATAGATTCTAACAATTCTTGCGAGCGTCCACGGTGTGAAAAAATTATGGTGGCATCTTCAGCAATAAATATTCGGCCCTCTAAAGTAACCATGTCATTTTTAAAACGATCAAAGTCTAAACGATTGTTGACAGTTAAATATCTGTCAGCACCCGGAATGTAATCGTATTCATTGTATATGTCTAAAATGTGAAGTCGCGACGGATGAATTTTTTTAATAAGATTTTTTGCGAGTAGTGATTTACCTGCTCCCTGATAACCAACTATAATTAAGGAAAATCCTTTCATGGTTTAGAAACTTCATTAATATTTCTTATCAAAGATGGTAATTTTTCTTCTTTCTTATTCAAAAAATTCTTATAACCCTGAATGTATTGACACGCACAGCAACGTGGAACATCTAATAGATGTTGAACAGGTTGAGCATTACCGATCATCAATGCAGGAATCAATTTTATTACTTTAACAGACTCAAAGAAAACACCACCGCAATTTTCACATTCATAACTTTCTAATTCCATTGGGTTAATGGTAATGTTATCCATGATTATTTGTTTTTAAGTTCAATAACCTTGTAAGTATACATCCCTCCTAACATAGCAATTAAACCCCAAACAGGATTTACATTAATATCGATTTTTGACGCAACTTTGTCGGCTAATTTTTTAGCTTGTAATTTTTGTTTTTCAGTTAGCATTAAATCATCAGGCGATATTTTACTGTCAGTAACTTTGTTATTTACAAATGAAATAATCATTGGTATGACAAGATCAATGAACATAATTAATGTTTCACCGTCTATTAACAGATCACCTTGACTATCTTCGGACTGGTTACGTTTTTTGTATTTACGTTTTTCTTTTTGTGGCTCACCGTCAACAAAAGGATTACCGTTTAACGATTCATTAACTTTAGACAAATCAACATCAACGGGTAAAGGTTTATCTTCTACGGGAGCAGGTGTTGAGTATTCAGAAAGGTCTAACGGTTTGCCGATAGTTAACGTATCATCGGATGATTCATTATTGATTTTCTTTTTTCTTCCCATAAAAATAAAGGATTGTGGCTACAATGATGATAATAACAATAACGATGATTACAATTAAACCAAGATTGTTTTTGGTTTTGGGTTTTGGTTCGTTAACAGGTTCCGGCGTCGGTGTTGGTTCGTTAACAGGTTCCGGTATCGGTGTTGGTATTGGATCATCAATATCCCTTGCAACTTCTATTTTCATATTTTCTTAGTTTGAATTCCTGATTCCGAATAAATGACAACATCTACTGTTTCGTCAAGTGTGTAATACAAATCTACCTTACGAAAATTAGGCGTATCCTTACCCAAATATTTTTTTAATGTCATCTTCATAAAAGTCATGACTACTTTTGATTTATCTTTTTGAAAACGATTGTCGGCACGTGTGATGATTTCGTTTGTAGACGTATCAATGGTTAATGAAAAACTATCGATTTCTTTACCCAACGCTTTTTCAATCATCTTTTTGATGGGCAACAAAAGTTCTTTTGCACTTTTGTTTTTTGCTTCAGAAATCATTGACATTAAATCCATCATAATTTATATCTTTTAAACCAAAGTTTTATTTCGGGTTCAAAGTCAGAAAATCGGTCATCAAACACTACCGATTTATCATTCCAATTAATACTAACTTTGTTAGGATTTGGATGATAAAACCATCTAAACTTTTTTGCATTTTTTAAATGTTTACTCATAAACATTCGATCTAGCCAATCAAATAAATGTTCTTTAGTTTTAGAATTTATAAGACTGATTAAATTACTCATAATTCAAAAGGTTTTGTACTACCGTCTTTATTCACTACCCGTTTATCATAATTCAAATTTAACCGTTTTTTTCGTTCTACAAAAATCCCTGAATCAATATTTCGTCGCAAACTTTCCTTTGTTCTAACCATAGAAAAAAACTTGAAATTATTTGTGTCTAATTTTTCGGCGTTTTTTGGAACTCCTTTTAATTTACGCTTTTTTTCACCTTTATTATCGATAAATTCATAATTCTTTAATCCGATGATCCGTGTGATTTTTTTATTTTCCACCTTCCAAAGACCTAATTCTTTCTCACTTTGGTATTCCTTAGTAGAATTATAGAACCACGAGTCGGTATCGCAATACACCGGATTAAAACCCTTGGATTTCAATTCTATTCCCTTCTCAAGCAACTTTACACGGGCTGCACTGGTTACATACGATGCAAATGAAGGTATGCTATAACTCATTGCATTATCTCCAATACCCTGTTTTGATTTCACTACTAAAAACCCGTCATCACGTTCAGCATTAAATAACAACAATGTAATATAAGTACCATTCCGCAAATGTTCCTTAATCAATGGAGCGGCAGCCCTCCAATCTGGCAAGTAAATATTCTGTTCTTTAAGACGAGCCCCGAATTTACCGTACAGACTATTCATAAAAATCTTTATACGTTCAATTTCCAAATCATCGGTACTACTTAACCGTTGAGCATAAAGACTATCAACATAATTTTTAAAAGGGCTTTCAATTCTTGGAGCGTAAAAAATTTCGTTGATCTGATTGACTTCGATAACACCGGCATCTAATGCAAATTTGAATTCATTGAAATTCCACCAACCAGAAAATGTGCCAACAGGGAAAATAAGTTTGTTTTCTCGTTTGACAGGTAAATAACCCATCCAGTTTTTTTCATGTGTAACTGTGGCATTAATGCAACCCTCAAAAGAAGATAAGAGCATAGGCAAACGCTTAATACTGCATTTCTTTTCTTCGCATATCTTTGACGGATCAGGAAACTGAATAGAACGCATAATAGCGGGGTACATTGAATTAACGTCTATCACCTGGGCTTCAACATCGCCAAGTACAAAAGCCTCACAACGTCCACCGTAATAAGTCTCCCAAAACACACTTACATTTTCGTTATGCTTAATACCCCAACCAAGAAATTTTGTTCTAAACAGATTAAGACTTAATGATGCTTGTGTAATTTTTATCGCGCCGCTTTCTTCAAAGATTTTATATAACGCAAACCACACAATTTCACAATCTCGAAAACAGTACTCAACATCTTTTTGCGTGTAACCTCCTTTACTTTCCAGGTTAGAACCCAATTCTAATTTGGGGTAACCCATCTTTTCACCGATGTCTTTAACGCTTGCTTTGTATATGTTCAACGAATCAGCGAACATGCAATTACCATTCGTAGCGCTGATAAACCTACCATTGAAAATTGCTTCATTGTCGAATTGGTAAATGTTTCCGAAAATGCAGTTCAGATCGTATTCAGCATTGTGTGCAAAAACTTTTTTTCCTTTATATCGCGGGTGCTGAAACTCTTGTTGAAATTCTCTAACTGAAGTAATAACCCGTTTGTAATTTTTTCCAAACACGCAGCCAAAAATAAATGATTCGGGTCGCGCGTCCAGTTTCCATTTGACATTTCCATTGGCAAGTGTATCACCAGTTTCGGTGTCAAACACAAAAAAGTCGTCAAGTAATTTTTTGGTTCGTCGGGTCGGTTTTAGTTCTTTCATTTATATTTTTTAATTAATCGACGACATATACAAGGTGAAGGAACAAAGCATACATAATGATGACGACCCTTAAAGCTATTTTTATAATAAATCTCAAATTCATAGACATTGTACATTCTACCAAATTTGTATTCTTTACGTACAAATTTGCATAATACTTCCCAATGTCTAAATTCAAAAGATGATTTTAAAAGTTTCAATTAAGTATCGAATAAAAGTAAAACAACGTGTAACCATCGTCAAGTAATTTTTTGGTTCGTCGTGTTGGTTTTAGTTCTTTCATAATGGAGGATTAAAAAATAATTGTTCGGCTTTTTTCAATTCATGATAATTAATTTTTATAACTGATGTTACATAACAACATTCGGGTTTTTTACCACCTATATAAACATTAAATTTATAACATGAAGTATTTTTTAAAAATGGTTCTAAAGGAACAATTCTTAAATGTCTGCGCGGACGTTTAATTACTTTGATCAATTAAGTATAGAATAAAAGTAAAACAACGTATACCCTTCATCTACAAAAATAGGATACCATTCAACGACGGTACCATTATAATAACGTTCAGTATGTTGACGATTATAAACCATTTCGACCGGCGATTATTTTGTCTAACATTTTTAATTCACGTTCAGATTTTGTAGTCCTGAAAAAAGAGTAAATCCACAACCAAAAAGATTCTCTTTTTTCATTTGCAATACGTCTTACTAAAACTTCACGAACTTTTTGAAGATCGGCTTTGGCAAAGTCGCGTTCAATTTGACGGCGTTGATTGCGTTTGGATAAAATGTTCATTGATAATCCATTTAATGTGTAACAATTTTTGAGCGTCTCTAATAGCTTTTAATTTACCATTAGATTGTTCATAATGACCACCATCGCCATGTAATACTGCTAACAATTCGGAAATAGCAGAATTTATTTTTTGTTGATTTGTCATTGATAAAGTAATTCTAATCTGACATACGGAACATACCAGGGACGGAAATTTGAAAAATCGTACTTAATATCATGGTACCCTTTTGACTTAAGTTTTGTACGGATGACCTCACCATGATTCCGAATCGTATTGATGACATGATTTCGAATATTTGTTTTTGTTGCCGGAGGTTGCATGAAATAAACCTCTATACGTACATCGCTTTTGTTTTCGCTATTCTGTTGATACACCACCAAACTCGCAGCAAAAGGTACAATCGTAAACCCTGCTTTGTTTTTATTACGATAAAAAATGCTATCTAATTTTTTGAAAAAACTTTTGTCGTTCGCTACATCATTTGCAAAATCTTCTAAGTCATGTTGACGACGTTCGTTTTTGATAATCATATAAATATTTCTTACCTGGCCTTTTTTTGAACCTGAATGATAACGGATTGTTCCCGTCTTTGTCTTTGGTTTCCTGACTTTATAAACTTTCTTTTTGTCTGTGAATATCCCAACTAGAATTTTTTTCTTTTTGCTTCGCCTAGCCTTCGATTTAGGTTTTTTTAATCTCCGTAACTTTAGTAAAGGAGATGACTTTCGTGTAGAAACACGTTTGCGAGATTGTTTTTTCTTTGCCAAAGTGTTGCACCCTTAGCAGGGTTTTTAGGTAGAACAACACTAAGGTATGGAAAAGATGTAAATAAAAAAGGGTAAACTATAATATATTTTACCCTATAAATTAACCCGCAACGGTGTTTTTTATTGTTCTACACTAACAGCAAACTTTTTGTCACCATTGGTACGTTTACCAAGATATTCAATCTCAATTAACGTATCTGTTTCTTTAACCCTTACTCCGTTAATGGTATGGTTGAGCCCGCTAACTAATGCCGGATACTTTTCGATGTTAACATCTTCGCCTTCATCTTCAGGCTCAAAAGTAAAAAACTCAGGTCCTTCACTTAATAAATAACCTCTGAAAATTTTTTCTTTTTCGAAGTCATGAATGGACGGTAATTCAGGTTCAGTTTTCTTTTTTAGTTCTTTGCTCATATAGCAGATTTTTTGATTAATACTAAATCTAGTCGTTTTATGATTTCTTTTAGGCTAGAAATCTTTCGACTACTGTTTACCAATTTGAAATCGATTCAACGGCTTGCCTTTAACCATAGCTTTTTCAATAAACTCAATCCACCAAAGAGTGTCGGTTTTGAAACCGTCTTCTTCTAACGCTTTGTTAATAGCATAAGAATTAGAAATGATTGCTTCACGTCCTGTTCCTTCCTCCAAGAAATTAAATCCAATAACATCACCTTTTTTGGTTTTGTTAGCGGGAATGTCTTTAGGAGCCAAAAACTTTGAAACAAAATGTCCCTGAAAAACTGGATTTTTTGAAAAATCATGATACCCGGCGCCGCTTGAAACAAGTTTGAACCCTTTAGGCATTTCTTGTGGTGCGCTTGCTGTTTCAGTCAGTTTATCCATGAATTCAGTGATTTCATTTTTTACCGACTTACTAGCTTTCTTTTTAGCCATAACTTTAATTGAATTTTATTTTGTCCTGTTGAACGCCGGACGATTGCGGTTTTAATTTAAAGATTTATGAAATAACCAAGCTTCATTTTCTATGAATGCTTTAGTACAATCAAAATATTGTATTCTCATTTTTTAGTTGTCTCCTTTGGTTTTGGTGTTGAAGGTGCCTCATGTACCAACCGCTCCCAATACATTAAACTGCTTGGGTCGCGGTAGCTAACATCCAACCACGTTGTCTCACCTACTTCATTCGCTGACTTAATACTAACACCTTCCATTAAAGCTGCAGCCTGATATTGTTTTAATTTCTTTGTCGGAATTTTGACCGTTATTTTTGCCATGTAAATTTTGCTTTAAAATTTGTTAAATATAATTATTTAGTTAAGAATTTCAAATGA
>PPGL01000012.1 GCA_003173915.1 Candidatus Levyibacteriota bacterium
AATGACAGGAATTGGGAAAATAGAACTTCAGAAAAGTTTTACATTGTATGATGGAAAGTACACTGTTACAAAAACCATTATTGACTCAGAAGAAAAATCAAAATTCATAGAACAAGACTTACCAACCAAAACATTTACCGTTGCCGATGTATTGCAAAAAGGGACAAAGCGTTCGCCACAACCACCATTTACTACCTCGACACTGCAACAAGAAGCAGCCAGAAGATTTGGGTATTCAGGAAAGCGTACCATGGCACTTGCACAAAAATTGTATGAGGAAGGAGTCATTACGTACCACCGTACAGATTCTGTTAATTTAGCAGGACAGGCGGTGACTGCAATGCGAGAGTATGTCACAAAAACCTTTGGTCAACAATTTGTTCCGGATTCGCCAAGACTATACGCTAACAAACAAAAATTAGCACAAGAAGCTCACGAGGCAATTCGTCCTACCAAACCAAATGTTACCCCTCAGGTAGTTTCTCAAGATCTTGGAGGGGCGTATGGGAAATTGTACGAGCTTATTTGGAGACGAGCAATTGCGTCACAAATGTCAGATGCACAAATTGAATCAACAACTGTGTTGGTTGATGCAACAGGCCCTCATCCTGACCTTCTCCCAAATGGAGAAGGAAAAGAACTCTCTCGCCCTTTGGGAGAGAGTGCGGGTGAGGGAAGTGCGTATCGCTTTAAGGCAACAGGGTCAGTATTGGTTTTTGAAGGATTTCTTAAAATGAATCCTTTTGGACTACAGGACAGAAAATTACCTGTGTTTGCTGTTTCGGAAAAACTGACACTTGAAAATGTTTTGCCAGAAAAACACGAAACCCCAGCCCCACCCAGGTATAACGATGCATCTCTTATTGGAGCTCTTGAAGAAGAGGGGATTGGTCGACCATCTACATATGCATCCATTATTAGCACAATTGAGACCAGAAATTATATCGAGCGCGAACAAGGCAGATTTATTCCAACTCCTGTTGGTATGGCAGTCAATGATTTTTTGGTGAAAAATTTTTCTGACATTGATGACATTCCATTTACCGCACGAATGGAAGACGAACTCGATGCAATTGCAAATGATGGAAAAGATTGGGTTCCAATGATGAAAGAATTTTACAAACCATTTGAAAAAAAACTAAAAGAAGTAAGCAAAGCTGATCGCGTGCAAATAGAAACCGAACAAACAGGCGAAATGTGTCCAAAAGATGGCGCGCCACTTGTTGTTAGGGTAGGAAAATTTGGAAAATTTATTTCCTGCAGCAACTTTCCAACATGTGATTTTAAAAAGCCATATGTTATGGAAACACCGTATTCTTGTCCAAAGGATGGAGGAAAAGTAATTGCAAAAAAAACAAAAAAAGGGAAGACGTTTTATGGATGCTCCAATTATCCAAAATGTGATTTTGCAGTGTGGAAATTGCAAGACTTAAAAAAACAAGAACAAGAGAAAAAAGGTTAGTTGGCTGTATTAAAAATTATGCTGCCGCGCCGTAAAGAATATGTTGAGTTTCACTTGCAGCCGTATTGATGAGTGAGCGAGCAGTTGAAACAACTTCAGGCATTCTTGCGAGAGGAATTACTTGATCTCTTCGTGACATATGCGAGTCTGCATTGACTCCGTGTGTTGCATAAAGACTTTTCATGTATGTTGCGATAGGTTCCCAGACAGAATTGAATGGAGCAACATCTGCGGAAAATGCTGTTGTGCAGAGTAATTGTATATCATCAAACAGTCGATAAACATTTGCTGCTCGCACTTCATGAGCACGCATTTGATACCGTAACATACTTTCTTTGCCATCGATACTTGGAATATCAGTGCCTGCAATATACCAATTAGAAACAGCTCGTGTTTCAAGCCGTTCTGGGGATGTAAATCCAAGTGCCAATAAATCTTCAAGCATTTCAAGGCGAGTTATAGGTTGTACTGCTGCAAGATCTGGATCTCTTTTTTCTTCTGCTTCGATACTTTGTCTCATCGCTTGCGGAACAACAGTTGATACATGCAAAGAAACTAGTTGTTCTGGATCAAGGTGTGTCTGTATATCGACTGCATTTGTTGAAGAAAAAAGTGTAGGAATTGCATTAGCTTTTATGAGTTCAGCAAGTAGTCTTTTTTGTACTGCACTGCTGTATGAGGGTGGTGATTCAACTTCAATAAAAAGATTATTAGTAAAATGACTGCGAACAGTTGGATGTTCAGTGACGAAATTTGCTTTATTGATAGGAAGTCCTATTATTGTAAAAAAACGTTCATAGTCTCTTCCCAATCTTTGGTCTTCCTCAAGCGATTGCCCTTCAAAAAATTTATTTGGAATTTCAATTTCCCACCCAATGGTGTGGAACACGTGGGTAGAGAGCACCTGCTTTTTCTTCAGCATCTACGAGGTTTTCCAATTGGCGAGTAAGCTGTATTGGTAGCTGTCCGTTGTCAGTTGTACCCACTCTCGGACGATTTAGATGGTTGTAAATGGAAAGTGTTACCGCAGCCGTGAGTCCTGGAGAAAGAAATCTAGGTTGCATTTTAAGTAAGAGAGCATCTGCTTGTTGACGAGCCTGGATTGCAAAATTCATATTAAATTCCGGCTTTGCTGATATCGTTGTCGGAACTCGATGCATTTCAGAATAGCGAGGTTGGGAATCAATTCTCATATCCTATAAGTATAGCAAATATGTGATCTATAGGCAATATAGTATACTTTGAGAATATGCACGGGGCAAACAGTAGTTTATCAGGCAGTATAACAAAGCTATTGTCAGCTTCGTAATAATAAATATCTTCAAACTAACCCTTCGTCACACTTTTTACTTTTTTTCGTTATACTAGTGGAACTTATGGCCGGCCTAATAGATAAGTTCCAAAAGCTGCCACTTTCTGAATGGATCCTTGTATTACAAGTCAAAAAAGGAAACAAGGAAGCTTTTGGGGCGCTTTATCAGTTGTATCTTGATAAAATATATCGATTTATTTTTTTTAAAGTGCAACAAAATAGGCAGCTTGCAGAAGATTTAACAGAAGTATCGTTTATGAAAGCATGGTCTAAAATTGATTTATACAAAAAAACAGGGGGAAGTTTTTCCTCTTGGTTATATACAATTGCAAGAAATACTGTCATCGATCATTTTCGTGAGCAGAATAAATTAACGAGTCTGCAAGAAGATCATCATGTTGATTCTACGCAAATAGAAGAGAACATATTTACCAAACTTGAAATAGAAAGAGTGCAAGAGGCAATGAAATATCTTACAGACGAACAGCGAGAAATTATTACACTAAAATTTATTAATGATATGTCAAATAAAGAAATTGCAAATATCTTGGGGAAAAATGAAGATGCAATTCGCGCAATGCAATATCGAGCACTGCAGGAATTGAGAAAAAGGTTAAAAGAATAATTAATGTCATTCTCGCGAAGGCGAGAATCAAGATCCTCGATCAGGTCGAGGATGATTAGGAGAAGAAGATTCTTCACCTTCGGTTCAGAATGACAAAAAACATATGAGAACAGAACACGAAATTATTAAAGAGTTACATGCATTACAGTCGGTTGTTCCAAGTGAAAAGTTGCGCAAACGACTACAATTGTTGCAAACACATTTACCAAGTCGCACAGAAGGGAAAAGTTTTTCGTGGATTATGCTACACACAGGAATTGTTTTTGCGGCAATTCTTTTATTTGTTGTTGGACTTGGGTCATCTCTTGTCATTGCTGCTGCTTATAGCCAACCAGGAGGTTTGCTTTTCCCAATCAAAAAAGCAATTGTTGAAGCAGAAGAACATTTTTCAACAGACCAAGCACAAAAAACATCTGTGCATCACGATTTACTAAGTCCTGTGTATGTTCCTGTGCCAACGCAAATATTGTTACAACTGCAAGAGCCTACCCTAACTCCAACTGGGACAGGACCAACGATTACACCAGACACTTCTGCCACTAATCGTCGTGGAGACAAAAACGTTAAAGGAGATAGTATAACTCCAGTTTTAAATAATACAAAAAAGAGAGATGAAGATCAAAATCCAGAACAAAATCATAGCACAAGTGAAAATCCTTCTGGATTCTGGCAATTTTTTTCCCATCCATTTGGAAATAACGAACAATGATTTCTTACATATTTCTTACGTCACAAAATCTATCCTAAGTTCGTTGTATATAATAGATAGCTTCTAATACTTTTTATTTTTTTATAGAATTTAAAAAGAATCAAGAAGCATGAATCAAGAATTAAAAGGTAAAACCATAATGCATGATTCTTAATTCATAATTCTTGTCAGAAAGGGGGTGAGTATATGGGAGTAATTGCATCAGTACTACTTATGCTTGCGGGGTTATTCTCCTCGCATCATGGAATAAATACAAATACACAAACAGGTATTCAAGCTGATGTAACAGTTGATCCATCGGTGACGCCAACAATAACACCGACCGATACACCAACCGTTACACCAACGCCAACGGACGTTGTTACTGTTACGCCAACACCAACTGTTTCAGAACCAACACCAACAGTTACGTTAGTACCAACTGTAACACCAACCGGTACGCCAACTGTTACGCCGACACCAACAGCAACTGTCAGTCCAACAGTAACGCCTTCGGTTGTTCCATCTGTCAGTCCAACGCCAACACAAGGAGATGGAGATAATGATGGTGATGATGAGGGACAAGACAAAGATCGCGGTTTGCATCTGGGGAAGGGGCATTTCCTAGAAGGTCTATTCAACGCGATTTTTCATCATAAGTTAAACGAGTCTCGATTTGAGCAAAAGCACGGAGCTCATTAGAAGTTTTAACCAACAACCAACTAAAAAGGAGCCGATTCACCGGCTCCTTTTTATATTATGAGTGAATCAGTTAAGAAGCTTTAAGGCGCTAGAGAAGACTATGTAAAAATTTGTACGCTATGTTCTCGATGAGATGTTGAGCGAAATTTGTTGAATCGAATGTGGAGCAAATAGTTGTCCTGCTCTAAAAGTGATCCCAAATGACATACGTGTTGGCGTAGAGCCAGTATCTGTTCGATTAGAGATACCTACAGAAAGATGTATGCTTCCATCGTCTTCTTGATTAATTTGTACACCTGGAGTTTGTTTATATTGATTTAAGGCAGATGCGACATCTGATATAGGACGGCTTCCAAAATCTTGTATTAGTCTTCCAATCGGAAAGGCAGTAAATAAACCAATGGGAGACCGTCTATTTGGAGTAGAGTCAAATAGTGCTGCAAATTGTGTGGCATGGTGATCGGTTCCTCCTCCGTCCACACTATTATCGCCATTAAGATGCGCTTGAAATGCCTTTACTCTTTGTCTCGCGTCAAAAAGAACAATGTTTCTCTCTTCATCGCTTGCTAGCCCATCACGCAAATCGGCAAAATATTGAGTTAGTTCCTGTTGCGTATAGCGTAATTCTTTTATGGTTTCTAGATGTTCGATCAGAAAGTAGTCTTCGCGAGCATCTCTTGCTCTGCTTCCTTCGTTTCTAATATTCTGTCTAAGATGTGCTTTAAATTCTCTTTCAGTTTGATCTACTTGGCCTAAAAGTTCTTCTTCTAGTTGTGGCATTCATATATGTTATAAATCAACTATTACTTCCTGTCAATATATCATTTGACTACAATCAAAATACTTTTTGATATAATACCTTTATGTTAAAGCTTGGCGCAAAGCAGTTACGGACAACTGTTGCTGACGAGGAAATAAAGCAAAATCTCAAACGAAATCCAATTTACATTATCTGTGACAATGTGATTGATACGTATAATATTGGTTCTATTTTTCGTTTGGCAGATGCAGTTGGTGCAGAAAAAGTTTTTTTGTGTGGAGTAAGTGAAACACCTCCAAATACTCGCATTAAAAAAGCATCAATCAATACAACAGAATGGGTAACGTGGGAATATTTTGAAAAAACAGAAGACGCAATTGCACATTTGCGAAAAGAAGTTCCAGAAGTGCAAATTGTTGCAGTAGAGCAGGATACTCGTTCAGTCCATTTCCAAAAAGCAGACTATCATTTGCCAATTGCATTTGTTGTAGGGAATGAAACAACAGGAAGTCCCAAAGAGGTGCTAGACATGTGTGATCAAATTGTCGAGATTCCAATGTGGGGAGTAAATAAATCTCTTAATGTGATGGTGAGTTTGGGAATTGTGCTTTTTAACGCCGCTTCACATTTATTAGAATAACTTCTGAAAGGTTTACTGTGTGATTGGTTGTTGTGGTTGTCTAATAAAACCTTGATCAACGATTCCTCCTGGTGCCGTAATTTGCTTGATTAGCAAGGGTATTGCAGAGTAAGAAATAATAAATCTGTGAAATGGAAATTTAACTCTATGTTTTTTCTCTTTGCTATCTGTGTATCTAATTTCCAGAATAGAGTTATTTCTTGGATGTTCAGCGTCTGGGACATTCAATTGTAATTGCTTATTACCATTTCTATGGCTTATCAACAATTTTGCGATCATACCTCTTTGTGTTTGTAAAAGTTCTTCGGTATAAGCCTGATTTCCTCGTTTTGATTCTCCTGTTTTCTGAGAAGGAACTGCAGGGGCGGCAAGTTCTTCTTCGATTCTTGCTATGTTTTCAAACAATCCAAGAATTGCATTTTCAAGATTTCTACTTTCAAAGTTATAAGCAGCCTCTCTGGCTGCATTTGCTAAACTATCATAAGCAATCTTTATTGCCATAGGCCTATATTTTTATCATAAAATTCTTACAAATACAATAGCACAGCAGGCAATTTGTGTTTTACAGTTTTTATAATTACTTGGCGGTTGACAAATTTTTATATTTGACTATAATAGAACGTGGATATGTAGAACTTTGCCTCAGCCTTATGGGAAACCATGACCCGCTGTAGGCGGGTTTTTTAGTCTAAAAGTTCTTTTAAGTAATCAAATACTGTGTCATCGCGAGCGAAGCGTGGCGATCTCTCTCTGAGATTGCTTCGTCTTCTGCATAGCAGAATTCCTCGCAATGACAAAAGAATTTGCTCTTTGAAAAGTTAGCAGCACACATCTAGAAAACAATTTCTTGATTAAGCATCAAGAAGTGGTAGGATTTTTTCCATTTTAACCTTAAAATTAAAATGGCAATTTTTTTGAGAATTTGATCCTGGTTCAGGATGAACGCTGGCGGCGTGCCTTAAGCATGCAAGTCGAACGGTTTTATAGCAATATAAAGCAGTGGCAGACGGGTGAGTAACGCGTAGGAATCTACCCCAGAGCGGAGCATAGCCCCTCGAAAGAGGGGGTAATTCTCCATGGTCTCGCAAGAGTAAAGTAGCAATACACTTTGGGAGGAGCCTGCGTCCTATCAGCTAGTTGGCGGGGTAAATGCCCACCAAGGCAATGACGGGTAGCTGGA
>PPGL01000020.1 GCA_003173915.1 Candidatus Levyibacteriota bacterium
CTGTAGCTCAGTGGATTAGAGCACTTCGCTTCGGACGAAGGGGTCGGGGGTTCAAGTCCCTCCAGGTGCGCAAGCAGCTTTTTATTCTCCAAACATCTTATCTGCGTGCCAGGCAACCTGAAAATAATTTAATAATCCTTTTCCCACAAGTCGTCCTGGTCTTACTCTAAAGAGAAAAAATTTATTTTGATTTCCTTGTACATTTCCTGCAACTGTTGATACTGCCGTTGTAAATCCTGCTTGTTTTACAACATCTATGGCTTGCTGGTCAAAAGATCCGTACGGATATGCAAACGAATAGACGTGTACATGATACTGTTTTTCAAGTGCAGATTTGCTTCCATCTATTTCATTTTGCACAAGCGTAAGAGATTTTCCTTTAAGCGAAATATGATGTAGAGTATGAGCACCAATTTCGACCAGTCCACTACTAATAACATCCTGCAGCTGACTTGCAGTAAGAGAATCCGAATTTGTTCCAATAAATCCAGAAACAATATATGCAGTTGCGCGAATATTGTATTTTTTTAATATTGGTAAAACATCTGTGTCTAGATCCCAATGACCATCATCGAAAGTTAGCATGATAGGATTCTTTGGTAGCGTTGTCTTTCCATCCAACGCATCTCCCAACTCTTTTGCAGTAATAAAAGTAAAATGCGCTGTAATAAGTGTTTTAATCTGCTCTTCAAAAATATCTGGATCTACATTTAATAATTGTCTTTCTGTGTCTTTTTTGTCTTTTACATATTCAACATAGTGATACATAAGAATTGGAAGTTTTATTGTTGCGCTTATACTTGCAATTGGTTGCAGATTTATTGTTTTTTTAATATCTTGAGGAATTTTTTTTATTTCTATTTTTTCATTTACAAGTTTTGTTGGCGCAAACGCTTTATGAACAAAAAATGCTGTAATCACAATTCCTATAACAATGACTATGGCTACAGAAATACCTACTTTTCTACTGTAGAGTAAACTGACTGTGTCACGGATCTTTTGCTTATTCATACCTACGGCTCCGTATTTACTTTTTTGCCTTCTTTCACATAATAATCATTACCCAAAATAACTAAAATATTATATTGTGTTTGCTTTGATGCTGATTGGTAAGAAACTTCTTTTACTCCAAATTCTTTTTCTATAATAGCTACATCTGCTTTGTTAATATTTTTACTAAGTAAGGTAATTGTTGTAAATTTTACATTTTGATTTTGATCATTTATTGGATCAAGAGTAGTAATATTTTCAGCTTTGAGTCGATTCGTAGCAATACCAGCAAGTCCAGCAACTGTTGTTCCATTTTCAACTTGCACAAGTGCTGCAACAGGTTGTGGTTTCCCACTGAAGGTATCAGAAAGATAGGTATGAACACTTGTCCAGTTATCGAGTCCATCTTTTGGAGCAAGAATATCTTGGCCATTACTTGATTGTGTATCCATAAGATAATTTTGATCGGTTAGTGCCAGTGTTTCAATACTGTATTTGTTTAAAGAAGAAGCATTTTGTAGTAATACCCTAACATCATCCAGAGATAAATCTGTTTTAAAATCATCGCCAAGAGATGTCATAAAAGGAATAATTTGAGGAATAACTCCTGCAGAAAATATTTTTTGCTTTACAGCAACCAACAAATTTCTTTGTCTTTTTGCTCTGCCGAAATCTGTTCCATCTTCTGTAGAATGTCTGGATCTAACGTACTCCAGTGCAGTCTCTCCATCCATATGTTGTAGTCCAGCGTTAAAATGTAAATTAAGGTATCTACATGGGAAAAATGCTGGAAGGTCTTGCTCGGCGGAATCAGTTGCGGTAAATGCTTTAATATCATCGTCTGTATGTTTACACGAGTCGTCTTCCTTTCCATCGATTGGATATTGAGGATCGGTAAATGCTGTCTCCACAGTAACATCAACTCCTCCAAGAGTATCTATTGTGTGCTTGAATCCTGAAAAATCCATACCAACAAAATAATCTATTGGCAGCCCTATAACTTGTCCAATGGTATATTCAGCAAGTTTGCCTCCTCCATCTGCACCTTTAAATTGTGCTTGTTTGTTTGGATAATTTATATCATCAAGCCCCAAAGAATATGCAGCATTAATTTTCCAATAACTCCCGCTCTTGCCATCCGTTGGTATTTTTATCCAAATATCTCGAGGAATAGAAATTAAAAATATTTTCTGCGTTTTTGGATCTATATGAACAACCATGATAGAATCAGTCAGATACGCACCATCATGATTTCCCCCTCCATATCCCAGCAAAGCAATAGTAAATGGAGTTTTTTCTGCTAGATGCTCTTGAATAGAATTTACTGTTGCAGAAGCAAATTTCGCGTGAGGAATAAAAATTTTATTTGTAATACCGTGAAACCAATAATATGCACCAAAAATACCAATAGAGAGAAAAATAACAAGTATGAGCAGAATTTTTTTCATAGGGGTATGTGTCATTATATAAAATTAACTGGGTTTTGGATATAGTTGATTTATTTATCTTTCCATCCCACCAATTGCTTTGACTAAATTCTTATTATCCTATTTCCCTGTTCCAATTGTTTTTGTAATAAGATACGAAAATTATATGCCAACCAAACTGCTCATTATGTCTCCGCTATTTTCACCACGAAAAACATCTACCTTTTTACAACTACTTATTAGTTTCGTTGTTATGTTACTACTTATTTTTATAAAAACCTGGATGCCAGACATCGGAAGAAATGCTCCTTTTCTACTTTTTACTACAGCAATTATTGCGTGCGGTTGGTATATTGGTTTTGTTGCTAGCATGTCTGTCACACTACTTTCTGCACTGCTTGTGTCCTTTGTCTTTATCAGTCCGTTTGGGATTCTTAATCAAAATTCTGTAAGTAGTTTGGAAGCAGGAGTATTTTTAGTAGAATCGATTTTTCTCAGTATTTTTATAGAATATGTAAGGCATTTACGGGAAATTATTCTTATCAAACAACAACTTACAGATATTGTTATGGAAACAACGTATACACAAGGACTTATTTTTCTTAATGAACAAAATATAATTACGAATATTAATACAGGAGCGCAAAAAATATTTGGATATAAAAAAGAAGAAATTGTTGGAAAACCATTTTCAATTCTTTGTGATAAACGGTACTGGTTTCATAAAAATAATAATCCGCTTTATTTACATGTTCAAACAAAACTTATTTTTACAACTGAAAGAAAAGTTGAATATAAAATAAAAGTTATTCATGCAGTCATGAACAAGACGGAAATTAACAAACCCCATGCAATTGATGCTCCTGTATCAATTCCCTTAGAAACAGTTTCACCTTCTCCTCTTTCGTAAATTTCTCTTTCGCTCCGTTTGTTTTTACATGAATATCTGAAATTTACAGATCTCTTATTTTTCTCTTGACAAATTCTTACATCTTTGTTAATGTAAACACTCAATCGAAAAAGTATACCGCAGCAATCTAATCATCATTAATTGCATTTATTTTTATTTTTTACTTTTATGATGCTGCCACTAAATATAAAACAAAACATAATAACAACAACGCTTTTTACGACAAGCCTTGTTTTACAATTTTTTTATCCTTTCTCCTCCACAACAAAATTGCTTTCTCCGACATCTTTTAAAAAAACTAATGCTACTGAGGTTGTTGCTTCCTCTTCTTTACAACATGAAGTATTTGGATTTGCTCCGTATTGGAATTTTGACAAATTGCAAAGTACAGACTTTAATACCCTCACAACGCTCGCATACTTTGATCTTCATGTTACAGCTAGTGGAAATTTAGATTCGTCTTACGATGGATATTCTTCTTTTTGGAGCGACGAGGCAACAGCACTTTTTAAAAAAGCACATGATAATGGAACCCGTGTTGTTGTAACAGTAACACAAATGGATGATCCAGACATTACTGCATTTCTTGACAACCCCCAAGCACAACAAAATGCGATTTCTCAAATTACAGACGCAATTAAAAAACGAGGAATAGATGGAGTAAATGTTGATTTTGAATCGGTAAATGACTTGGGACAAGGATATAGAGATGCATTTAGTGGATTTGTTCAAAATCTTACAACAGCAGTCCATACTCAAATTCCGCGTTCTCAGGTGTCTGTTTCTGTTCTTGCTTCTTCTGTGAAAGAACCAAAAATATACGACATTGCGGCTTTATCAAAATCAGCTGATGAGATTTTTATGATGGCATATGATTTTGCAACAACATCATCTGACAATGCAATGCCAACCGATCCATTGTATGGATACAAACAAGGACAATACTGGTACGATGTTTCAACAGCAGTTTCTGACTTTCTTACCCAGATGCCTGCAAACAAACTTGTTTTGGGAATTCCATGGTATGGATATAATTACCCAGTTTCTCAACCCCAGGTAAACGCGCAAACACTCAATTCTTATTATGATTCTTCAATGTCTCAGCCATACGAAATTGCCTCTGACACTGCATCGTTAAATTCTGCAGAGACAGGATGGGACAACGTTGGAGAAAGTTCATGGAAAGCATATTACGATCCAAATTCAGGTACATGGAGAATGGTTTTCTATAACGATCCAAAAGCATTAACAGTACGTATGGATTTTATAAAGAAAATGAATTTGGCAGGAATGGGAATTTGGGCACTTGGATTTGACGATGGCAAACAAGACTTATGGAAAGTTATCGAAAGTGAATTTGGTACCAAGTTGGCAGATAACGCAGTTGTTAGCAAACCTATTGCCACAGAAATGTAATATGAGAAGAGAACTTTTTTTAATAGTATTTAGCACACTTTTTTTTGGACTTATTTTTACTTTTTTCGCTGCAGCTAGGGCTAAAAATCCTGCTGTTCATTCCTTTTCTAAAACAACATGGGTACATCAAACACTTTCACAAACAACAGAACAAAAGCTCTATGCTCTTCATAATTCCTTTCATGTATCGAGCTCTACAACATTTACCTCCCAAGCATATGCAAACGGAACAACTCCATACGATGGAGCCGAAGAATATGTAGCAATAGATAATAATACTGGGTCTGTGTTACTTGAAAAAAATATGCAATATTCTGTTTCGATTGCATCACTTACCAAAATTATGACTGCTGTTGTTGCCCTCGATTTAGCAAAACCAACAGACCAAATTACAATTTCACAAAAAGCAGCTGAAGAATTTCCCACAACCATTGGTGTTGTTCCAGGACAACAAATGACTGTTGCCGAACTTTTGCATGGAATGCTTATGACATCTGCAAATGACGCAGCACAAGCAGTCGCAGATGGGATTAATGCAAAATATGGCTCGGATATATTTATTCAGGCAATGAATAAAAAAGCAGAACTTTTAGGACTTACTCACACGCATTTTGCAAATCCAGAGGGCTTTGATAACGCTCAAAATTATAGTAGTGCACAAGATTTAGCAATTTTGGCACATTATGCCCTGACAAATTATCCGACTATCTCAGATATTGTTAAACAAGATTATCTTCATATGGACGCAACAGCTAGTCATAAACAGTTTGATTTAAATAATTGGAACGGTTTGCTTGGTGTGTATCCAGGTGTATACGGGATGAAAATTGGCAATACTGGAGGTGCTGGGTACACAACGATTGTTGCAGCAAAACGAAATGGCAAAGATATTCTTGCAGTTTTACTCAATGCTCCAGGAGTGTTAGAAAGAGATGAATGGACAGCACAACTGTTAGACGACGCATTTGGAAAATTTGGGATACCACCTGCCAATATAACTCAAGACGAGCTACAAGCAAAATACGCAACCTGGCAATACTACAACTAGTTTTCAAAACTAGATCTCACCCTCAAAATTTGATACAATTTATTCTGCTATTAGCTATATACCATAAGCTATACGCAAATTTGGTTCGGTAGCTCAACGGTAGAGCAAAGGACTCTTAATCCTTAGGTTGTGGGTTCGAATCCCACCCGGATCACAATGTCATTTCATATAGCTTCTCCCCATCTTTCCACATGCTATAATTCCTCCATGAATAGACTAATTGATCAAGAACCACCCCGAGGACAAGAAACATCTCCGCAATTTGAGAGAAGATTAAGAGCTGCATATGATCCGAGCAGTTGCGGAATGGGGCAATTGATGCTTTCATTAAAACTATCTAAAACTACTCCATTCGCATCCTTACCTAGATGGGCTTTAAGCGCAATTACATCAAGCGGGTCTAATTATATTCAGGATGCAACTATTGGGACATGGGGATTTTCATTCTCTCAAGAGGAGAAATATAGGTCGCCAATTCTATCAAACTCTGTTAGACTCCTTGGGCAGATGGATGCAATGTATGACAAATTAAATTGGGCTGTTGAACGAGATGCTCTAGAGCAACTTACTGGTATTTCAAGTACAGGAGACAAAACACAACCAATTTCTGATAAGGAACTTAAGGAATATTTGGAAGAGGCAGATAAAAGAGGTCTTATTAAGCGATTTAGAAGTGGTGAAGGTAAAGAGATATCAGCTCTAATTGCCGAATTAGGTCCATCTTTTGCAGATCAATATAGTCCTGGAGAATTACGCAATCGACTAATCCGCATTGGCGTTAGTTTTTCTCCAGATTTAGTCGACAAAAGACAAGCAATTGCTTGGTCTTCCGCTTACCAACGAGAGTATATACAAGCTGCTACATATAAATTAGCAATTCAGCTTGGTTACACAGAGCAGTTATTATATGCTGCAAGAGCACTTGGTGAACCCATTAGTCCAAACTTTATACCACAAACTAGTGACGCATATCCCGCTTTGTGGGAAAAAGATTTTGGCGAAGAAATGCCCCCTATAGAACAACTCTATCGCCGTTCGCTAGAAGTACTTAAAGAATTGGCAGGCACTGAAAATCCAAATCCAAACCTTGCTCCATTTCTTGCCTTACAACCTAATTTTAACTAACTATAAAGTTAAGACTTACATGCTTTCACTGCGATAAGCATTACCAGCATCCCTAATTCAATAACTTCTATCAATTAAATCTAATCTTCCTTAAATGCCCAGAATTTATAGAAGGTGAAATCCCAAATAAGAATTGTACAGACACTCATACCAAAAGCAACGGTTTTAATGACAAAAGGCAATGTAAGTGTGTGTGGTAATAATGCTATTATTCCAATTGTCTGTCCCACATTAAACCAGAATGTCCCAAATGCTTGTCCAAACTGTGTAGCAGTAAATACCCAAACAATACTTGGTTGGATTACCCAAACCGATGCAAATGTCGCAATCAAAAATCTTGGAATCGAACGGCTTATTTTTGTTTTGCTTTTAAATGTCCAGGTTCTGTTCCAGTAAAAGCTATTGCACATTGCGACAGAACCGGAGAAAAATTTAACTAAAAACACCTTGTCTAAAGGAATCCTGAGTAATGTTGCCAGTGCAGTGTAAAGAGTGAAATCAATAATAGCATTAGAAAGACCAACCAGACCAAATTTGGCACCTTGCTTAACTATTTTTGTGTCAGGTTTGACTTGTTTTTTGGCAGGCATATATATACCGTAACAACTTTTTTAACAAAATTCAACAAATAGTTTGCGATCTTTTTTATCTACGGTGGCTAGCTTTACGAAAAGTAGTTCTTCTTGAGGAATTTTTCCTTCCTTCTTTTTCTTTAATTCTTTTTTTATTTATTCGAAGAACTGATTCACTGATTCCTCCATTAATTCCTTGCTCTATTTCCTGCTCTCGATGTTTTTTCCCCATACTAACCATCGTATCCTAGTATATAGAACCGAAGTTTGCAAATTACATCAAAAATTAAACGATGTGTAGAATGTCCAAAGTCTTTTTTAATTACAGGTGAGTGCTGAAGTATAGGTAATCTCGTTTGCCTGCGCTCCCACGCCAATCTTACCGGTAATATTTGTTCCGGTGATTGTTGCACTACTATTGGCATAATTGGTACAGCCATTTGACACAGAAGTAGTCTTGCTTGCTCCATTGTCCGTATAGTACAGCGTATATACACAGTAATCACAATTTGCTCCATTCCATCCAACACTTACCTTCGTTACTTTTCCGCTGCTATCAACTGTCGGTGATGCATGGACTTGTAATGGCCAACAAGTGCATTGACTATTTCCAAGTGCTGGGTTAAAGTTGGGACAATATCCCGCTCCAAACGAACAACTGAGTGTTGATGTTGTTGGTGTTGGCGTGGAGACAGGAATTGTTGGAGTTGGGGTAGAGGCTACAGTCACTGTTGGGGTAGGAGCCAATACTGTTGGAGTTGGGGTGACTGTTGGTGTCACGGTTTGGGTTGGTGTTGGATTTACAGACACTGTTGGCAATGGATTGGCAGGTTCAATAATTGGTGTTGGCATTGGAACAGGACATGCAGCTGCACCAGAAACACCGCAAGTGCAATAGATTGATTTTCCACGAAGAGTATTGTCTCCTGTTGAGTTTATGACTTGTGCTCCATTAATTCCACACGATGTTAAGGCAGTGGTGCTTGAGTAAAGAATATTCTGTGTAGGACATGAATTCGTACAAACGCCATTAGCGCCTGTACCGCTCTTACAACCACCCCATCCTCCATATGCACTTCCACTTGAACAACAGTATGCTGCCCCTCCTCGCACAGGACTGGCATTTTGGTCTGCAGTTGCTTGTATTGCGCACGCATTGCCTGGAATATTTTCCTCGTAGAAATATTTTCCAGGATACTGGACAGTTGTACAAACATACTGTCCACTAGTACCACATTTTCCAAAATTGTATGGATAGTATTGTGAAGTAAGAGTTGGTGTTGGAGCAGGACTTGTTGAATCTGCTGCAGGAACAATTTTAATAGCAGTTATTGAAAATGGTGGGTATGCATGACTAAATTGATTATTGAAAAAATTACCAGGATCTAATGTGTATTGTGGAATATTATAGGTAGGATTTGTTGTGTCAGTGCCATTTAGACTTGCCAGGACATTCTGAGTGTCAAGTTGTACTCCATTAATTCTTACAGACGAGCTATCTATAGATCTATATTTATACGCACTCGTGTCTGTACTTGTTGCTTCATAATATGTTCCAGTTAATTTAGTTGCAGGGAAATTATTAATGGTAATTGGCGCTTCTATATACGAATTTGTCATATTTGTCACAAGTAATGTAAGCTCAGGTTGAATACCCGAACCAGCTGGAGCAGTATTTTTTGATGCCCAAACAGACAAATTATTTTTTTCCGTAATATCTGTCGCACCGTGATCATTTAGAGGTAACACTGGTAACATATTCTGGTCAAATTTTTGCGCTAAAAAAAGATACGGGATATAGGTAGGTCTAAGAGAAATTGGCGTTGGATAATTATTACCACTTTTATTATACATCAATCCAGTGTAAGGTTCGCCGTCATATCCTTTATAAAAGGTTGCCATATTTACCCAATTATAGGCAAGTCGAGGAAGCACATCTGCATAAAACATTGCGCCAAGCCAACTACCACTAAATGAATAACCATCACCTCCATTACTATCTAGATTCATTTCTGTTATTGCAATCGTCGCCCCGCTAGACTGAGTCCCTGAAATAAGTGATCTAATTGACTTTCCAAAATAATCTGCTTGTTCTCTCCCAATTGTTGGAGCTGTTGTTCCAGGAGTCCAGAGAAGAATATTTCTTGCATGGTCATCACTAACGGACAATGTGTCTTCATCGTACCAGTGAAATGAAATACCAGCAAGTTTATAAGAAGAATGATACGCTTTAAGGTCAGAAAACCAACTTGGAGTCCACCAGGTAATAAATAACGGAACTGCGCCCATTAAGTGAGCTTGTGGGTCTGCTTTAAGAATTGCACTTTGATACCCATTAACTAAGTTCCAGTAATCGAAAGAAGAATATGCAGGATGAGACCAGGAATAATCACCTTGAATCCATCTATCAACTGTTGGACCATTATTTAATTCATTTCCCAACTCGTAATACACGGTAACAGCATTAGGTCCTGTGTAATATGGAGCATTGGCCGCTATTTTACCCTTTACATAACTAGCCATATTAGCCCACATACCAGGATTGTTATCAAGAATATTAATCGTGAGAATAAGCTTTGTGGCGCCAATTTCTGCAGTATCCCTAACTAAGTTATCAAGCATAACCGGATAATATGATACAAAGTATGGCATATTGCTTTTCCCAGCAGGATCTGTCCATTTACAATATTCGCCGTCCCATCCACACGGTGGGAGAGAACTATTATCCCATCCTTGAAAGTTAGCATCAACACCTCCAATTCTTACAACATTTGTACGAATTGCTTTTTCTGCATCTTCAAGTCCTGGAACAAGATGTGGATCAAATGTTACATTTGCTCCAGTTGCTAATACTATTCTCCCAAGTAAAAATAAGTTTTCTACTTGGCCTAACATATCATAATTAAATGTTGTTGTTGATCCGTTGTAATCTATTGTCATTTTGATTGGCGCTGTTTGGGCAAAAAAATGAAATGTTAGATTGGTTGTAATAATAATTGGTGTGGCAACAATAATAAGAAGCATTACAAGAAATGAAGAACGAGTAAATTTGTCAAGTGAAGAATACCAATTTGAAAATCTTGAAAAGAAATTTTCTTTTGGCATATTTTCGCCAGTATTTTCGCCGTATGCAGACTTAACCCAAACAAATTTCGCCATTTGCTTGATAATTTCAAAAAATATATATCGTGTCAATAACGAACTTATGAGTCTTTTTCTAAATAATGTCATTTTCGCGCGCTGCTACAAAGTAGCAAGTACTCTTGGGGTGCAGGCGAGAATCCATAGCATAAGAAGATTCTTCACTCTCTGCCTACCGGCAAGCAAGCGTTCAGAATGACAACCACATTGATGTCATTCCGAGCGAAGTCGAGGAATCCTCCTCATCAGAATGTATGAACTCTCTTGTGCTAGATCCCTCCACTCGTTACACTTGGTCGGGATGACAAACAAATGAATCTACTACCATAAGTTTATAGATTTAGTTGTGGAATGCCAGAGAAAATTATTGACACACAGACTCATACCTATAGGTAAGTACCGACACACTCGCATCATTTTTATTGGAAAGATAGGAAATTTCATGAGCTAGTGCAGCGCAATTATTTGGGTCAAAAGCAAGAAGTGCCTGATATGTTTTCTCTTCGTCTCCTCCCCAACCTACAGTATTGAAAAAATATATAAGCGATGCTAAGGATTGTTCGGAAATATTATTTGGAAATCTAAACGTTTGTTCTGTGATTCCATACTTTTTGACAAGATTTTGGTTTTGTAGACTATTCTTAACAAAAATAACTACTGTCTCATCTAAATAAATCATTTTCCACTCAGGACTAGTGGAAATATTTTTTAGGAATACTTGTGAAGCATAAGTTTGTTCGGCTGGATAGTCATACACAATTGTGTTAAATGAAAACTTTTTAGACAGTGTTGCAAACAAATTAGCATCTGTTTGCATTGGAATGTACTCACTTGTAAAAAAACTTGCAGGATATGCTTCTGGACGACCATCAACAAACACTTTTTCTTTTGGGTACAAGCGAAAAACTAAATAACTCCCAATACCATAATTATTAAAGATTGGTCCTTGCATGTAGTTGTTGACAAAAAAATCTACCCCCTTTTTTGCGCTATCTTGTGCAGTAACTCCAATTCCTTGAATGCTAACAACTAAATATATATGCCAAATAAATATTGCAATGAGTATTCCATATGCTCCAAATAATAATCCTGATTTGTATCGAGAAATGCTTTCGTTGGTGCGAGAAAGAAAGTTTTGATACGTATTGTTAAACAGTAGTGTAAATGGAATAAAGGTTCCAAAAATAAATAACGGGAAATTACGAATTGCAAAAGAAGCCAAATATATAAATGAAAGAGAAACTATCCAAGAAAACCAATTACTTTTTTTAGCATTCCAGCACAAAAAAAGAAAAAGAAGAATAGCAGTAGTTTCAAAGAAAACAATAGAATATACGATATGTCCTGCCTGTTGCTGAATAGTAAAAATAGAATTATTTTCTTCAACAGAAAATCCATAATTATTAAAAACAGTGAATGGATACAAGACTCCAGAAAGTCCGTTTGGATTTATGAGACAAACAAGTGCGCTTAGTGCCAAAACAATTCCAAGTATTTTAATGTCCTTTTCTCGGTATTTGAACTGTCTGGTAATAACAAATTCAATAAAAACAACCGTTGTCAAAAAAAGACCAAAAATAAAATAAATGTGGGAATTCATCCATAAAAACTGAAGTGGAATAAGTAGATAAATCCATTTTGTAAATCGCTTGCGGTATGTTAGTAAAATAACGCTAAAAAGAGATAAAAAAAGATAACTAAAAATTTCTGGCCTCACATATGTTCGCTCAAAAAGAATTCTAAAATAAAGAATGGTTGCAGAAAATAATACAAGTGGAGAAACGCGGTTTTTTGCGTAAAAAAATAGTGTTCCAAAGGAAGCAAAAACGATAATTGTCGTAAAAAGAATAAGTCCGGAAATTCCAACAGAATGGAATAAAAGATAAAAAACAATATCAGGAATAAATTCTTGATGAATAAAGGAAGCATTAGGATAGGTATAGGAAAAAATATTTGTCGTTGGAAAAATGTGATTTTTTACAATAAGTTCGCCAAAACGAATATGTTCTCCAAGGTCAAGGGATAACTCTTGCGTTGGATGCAAAAATGCAACGCTCAGCAGAAGAAATGCAATAAGAGTTGTACTCCAAAAGAGGACTTTTCGCATACTGTTTACTTTCGGCAACTAACTAGAAACTAATTAAAATCTCTTTCTTTTACTTGTCCAGTTAGCTCAATAATAACAAGCACTCCAGGAGGCGGAAAGTCAAAACGAGTGTCTGTTGTAAACCTTCCTTCTGTAAGAATGTGTTTTAAGCCTGCAATCACCGATCCGTGTGTACAAATAAGAAAAGTTTGTTTGGAATTATCTTGTTCCATGTCAAGCAAAAAAAGAAGCAGTCGATTTCTAAATTCCTCAAACGTTTCTTTACTATAATTTTCTTCTTGAGAAAATTCATTGAGCCGTGAGTCTAGGGTAAACGTTTTACCAGAAATGGCTGTAACAATTTCTGTTGTCTCTTTGCATCTAATAAATTCTGACGACACTGCAAAGTCTGCCTGGACGGATTTGAGATATTCTGCCATTTTTTCAATTGGTTTTACTCCTTCAGGTAAAATATGTGCGTCGACAATTCTTTCTCCATAACCCTTTGTACTATGTGTTGCGAGTGCATGACGAAAAATATAATACGTTTTCATAGAGTTATTTTTTTATATAGAGAAGCAACCTGTGTTGCAACGTGTTTCCAATCTAAATTATGGACTTTGTGAAATACATCTTCCTTAGCTTTTTTTAAAGCATCAGTGTCTAAAAGTAAGTGTTCAATTTGGTTGGCAAGAAGGAGTGGATTATTTGCCGATGTAATAAGTTTTTCTAGACTTTTATCAAATAAATCAGAAACACCAGTAACATCTGTTGTAATAACAGGTGTTGCACAAGCCATTGCTTCAAGCGCTGTCATGCCAAAAGATTCGTACTGAGATGCGACAACAGCAATTTCTGCGCTGTTATAGTAATATGGTAACTCAGATGGAGTACGTTTTCCAACAAATTTAACAGATCTTGTTATATCAAGTGTTTTACGCAGAGCTTCTAATTTTTGCAATTCTTCAGACCAGAGCTCAACACGCTGAGAGATATCTCCTCCGACAATCCACAAACATATTGGAAGAGAAGGATTTCTTTGCAAAATAATTTTTATCGCATAAAGAAGTACATCAATTCCTTTTAATGGCTCAATCCGACCAACGAAAAGAATAATTTTATCCTCAATATCTGCACCAATTTTTTGTTTTGCTACTTCTTTACTCATCGGAGTAAAAAGTGTCGTATCAATGCCAGGAATTATACATGCAATTTTATCAGGACTAGCATGATAGAGATATTCAAGATACATTTTTTCTGTTTGACTTGGCGAAATAATCATGTCTGACTCTTTTGCTAAGAGAAACTCAGCATCAATTCTTTCTGTTGTTTCAATTTCGTTTTCATTTTTTGCAACAAGATTTTTCATCAGTCCAAGAGTATGAAAATTAATAACAATTGGAATATGTAAGCGTTTTTTTATTTCGAGTCCAATGATGCCGGATAAGTAGTAATGAGCATGAATAAGCTCGTAAGAAAGTTGTTGTTCCAAAACAAATGTGAAAAAACTTTTCACAAATTCATTTGTAAATTGATAGAGTTCTTTTTTTGCAATATTTTTTTTTGGGCCACCCTCGAGATGGATAACACGAAGTCTCTCTGAAACCTGTACAATTTTTGGAATTTTTTCATCCTGATTTCTTGTAAAAATATCAATCACAAATCCTTGTTCTGAAAGCTTTTTCGCAAGTTCCAAAACATACACATTCATTCCCCCTGTTTCTTTACCTTCTTCAGAAGAAAGAGGACATGTGTGGAAAGAAATAAGCGCAATACGTTTCATTGCTTCATTATACACAATAAAAAGTATTATTGAAGAGTTCTTACCCCTCTCCTACCCTAGATCAATAGGCAGGAAGTATAGGAAAGTCTCATGAGAAAACAACTCTTAATTATTATTTTACTCATAACGTCAGCATACATGGTAGTTTCTCTCAGCCTTCCAGCACAAGGAAGTAGTTCCATGCCATTTTATGGATTAAGTGGAATGGCAACACCTACACCAACAAGTGCACCCTTACCAACCTTTACTCCAACGCCAACACAATTTCCTCAGCCAACATTTACTCCGGTCCCAACATCCACTCCAGTACCAACACATCCTCCAATTCCTACACGTATTCCAACTGCCATACCCACTCCTTTTCCCACACGACAAATACCCCGCGTAAAACAAGTGTTTCCTTCTGTTCAACCTCAACAAACAACAACTGTGACAAATAATAATATTTCGAATAATGTTTCAAACACAGCAATTTCAGGCAATGTATCTAATGCAACATGTAATAATATCCAAAGTGGGACAACAGGTGTTACAAGCAATAATTGCAACATTAATATAAATCAGCAGCAACAAACACAGACTCAGCCATCTGTACAAACAGTTGTTGTACCTCAACCTCAGGTAGCTGTTGCAGCACCTCCTCCCCAAACAGTACAAGTGCAACCCCAAGTTGCACCTCCTGTAGAACAACCTGCACCTCAGGCAGTTAGTACTACTCCAAGTTCTCCTGTCTCAGAGTCAACAACAGTTCCTCAACAGCTACCAAGTACAGGTGTTCCAATACAAGATATCGCCGGACTTTTAACCCTTATCCCAATTGGACTCAAGATTCGAAAAATTGCCTAACGTTCATAAAAGTCTTACAGATTATTTAAACTCCTGTTACAAATCTTTCTTACAACAATTACATGAAATCTTTTGCTGCGTTTATTTCTGCAAGCATTCTTCTTATTCTCATTCTTTACGCAAATATTGCAATTAGAATACCACTCGTTAATGGAGTAACAGATCATGCGTTTAATGGAGATGCAGATTCGTGTCATAATATTATCGTTGATGTTCCATCGGAAACTCCTTCTTGTGGAAGTACGATAGCTCCTCAAGGAGTCTCCTCTTATGCAAATACCGTAACTATTCACGTGCAGCATGATATTACAACTCGGCTAACCTTACACTGGAACTCCTTTTGGTGTCCGGATGGTGGAGGAGATTGCACGCAAAACAAACACGACACACCATTTTCATATCCAAATGGACTTAAAGCAGGTACGTATACGTTTTCAGTAAACAGAACATCGGACAATGGACTTGCTTGTGGCTCGGTGCAAAATGATTTTTGGTTTACATATAATAATGGTACATGCCGTACTCATTTTAATGGTGGATTTGGCTACGGTGCATGGGGATTTTGCCAATTCTGGAATAATTTAGATGAAAGCAAACCAGGATGGCATCCTATCATTTCTTGTGCAAATCAACCAACACCGACTCCCACAATGACACCTGTTCCTACTCCAACACCAACAACTACGCCAACCCCACTACCAACTGCTACTCCCACGATAGCACCAACAGCAACACCAACAGAGCAACCTACTCCAACCCAACCTATTGTACCAACCCTAACTCCTACTCCAACTCAGACTACAACAAGTTTGTGTAACAACGAGCAAAATAATAACGGCGGTAGTACAAATAATAATTGTAATGTAAATACAAATTCGCAAACCCAATCTCAGTCACAAAATAATTCCCAGACAGTCAATATAAGTGTTGCACCATCTCAACAACAGTCAACACCTCAGGTAATGAGCGCGTCAACTGCCTCACAGTTGCCAAGTACTGGAACTCCAATAGTTAATCTAGTTTTTCTTGTCGGACTTATCCCAGCAGGAGTTATTTTGAGAAAATGGCCCTTATAAATATTTTTATAAGACATTAATATAATTTTAGAAGAATCCTCTTTTTTAGCCTAAAATTCTTCTCGGTGGACAGTATTTTTAGTAACAAAAACAACCTATTGACAATTATTATAGGCGTATGTATAATTATAAGACTATTTATGAAGTCACTTCGTCTTATTGGAATTGGAGTTGCCACAGTACTGACCATTTTGTATATGGCAGTCACAGCACCTGTTACAAAAAGTTCTGCAAGTGGAATTGTTTGGGTAAGTACAGATACAAAGGGAGATATTAGTGTTACTTGGAACGGCGAATCATACAATGCAACAACAGGAACATACACTGCAACCTTTCACCTTCACAATAATCGGTCATTTAATATTACAGTAAATAGTCAATGGTTGAGAAATTTCTGTGTGTCGGGCAATCTGAATACTTGCTTGGATCATCAATCAGTTGTCAATCAAGCAGGTGTTGTAGTGCCAGCAAATAATGGAGTAGATGTACATCTTACCGAAAGCACAAGTAATTTCCTTAACTATTCTGTTACTAACATAGCATGTGGAACATTTCAATATGATTTCTTTTTCCAAACAAGTAATGGAGGACATTTTGGCGGCACAAGTTCTAATTATAACTTGAACACAACATGGGCAGCTGCGGTCTGGAAAACTGGAACAACATGTGTTTCTGGTTCTCCTACACCAACGCCAACTATGACTCCAACGACTACGCCTACAGCTACACCAACAACACGCCCAAGTGCAACGCCAACTGCTACTCCAACATCACGACCATCTGCAACGCCTACAGCTACACCAACAACACGCCCAAGTGCAAC
>PPGL01000056.1 GCA_003173915.1 Candidatus Levyibacteriota bacterium
GAGCCATAATTTGTGCATAGGTTGCACCATCGACTTCTCCAAGTATGGCGATCATATTAGCCGCTCGTTCATCAATATCAGGATGAGAAGATGAATTTAAAATTGACCGTGCAGCACTCGCTGCATCTTCTACAGTAAGTCCGCCGAGACTTGCTATCATACTTGTTTGATAGATATCCATTCCTATTCCATCATGCCCATCAACAACACTTGCCATTGCAGCAATTTGAAATTGCTCTAGAGATAATCCGCTTCCTAATGTACGTCCATAAGAAGTACTATCTTGATTAACAGAAATTTTAAGTACAAGACCTAATCTATCAATAACTCTTGCATGAGCAAGTTCATGTCTAGCAGTCTTTAATTTTTGTGCATCCGTAGCACGAATTTGTTCAAATGGCGTAAATATCTGAGACAAAGGAATGTCATAGATATCAATTTTTTTTAACAGTTCTACGATCGAGTCCCGTTTTGGATCTGGAATTCCTGTATATCCATCCATTTGCATAAAAACTCCGTTACTTTTAAGAGCATGTGTAGTTTTGTTATCGTGTGAAGAGGTTGGTACTCCCTGCATTTCAGGTGGAGCAAAACGTGCTCTGCCTGAATTTCTAAAACCACTAGGAATTCCTCCCTCAGTGCGAGAGGGACCGGGTGTCCCTACGCGGGGTGCTCCGAGTGGAGCAACTTTTTCTACCCTGGAGGGACTTGCTGCAGCTCTTTCTGCTCCTCCTGGCATATCTGGGGTGATTATACACCCGTCCTATAGCAAATACAATATGTACAATTCCTTGCCTTTTTCGAGACATTTTCTTAAATAAGCAATGTATAGTTCAAGCATGTCTACAAAAAGAAAGCAACGACTACGGTTTCTTGGGTTTCTTCTTGCCCTTTTTGTAGGTTTTGTTGGGGGTTTTATTTTTGCATTTATTACTGTTCCTCGATATGTTATTGCTCCATCAAATTCAGATATTTTGCCACAGGCACAACAATCTTCGCTTACCCAACTGGTTGCAAAAGCATCACAAAGCGTTGTTTCAATCACGTCAACAAGCGGTGATGAAAAAACTTTTGGAACAGGGTTTGTTGTCTCATCAGATGGACTTATTATTACTTGTGCGCATGTCGTAAAAGATCAGAAGACAACGTATAAAATTACAACACAGCAAAATCAAACATTGCCAGTAAAAGTTTTAGGTCGTCATACAAAAGAAGACATTGCATTTTTAAAAGCAGATGTTTCCAATGTTCCTGTATTAAAACTTGGTGATTCAAATGGATTAAAGCCAGGACAAGAAATTGTTGCCATAGGAAATCCATTTGGCATTCTTGATGGGACAGTTACCACAGGAATTATTTCGGGAATTCATAGAGATATTATTGCAACAGACCAAAATAATAATTACCAAGAAGGACTCAATGATCTTATTCAAATTGATGCATCACTCAATCCCGGCGAGTCTGGTGGACCGCTTCTGGATATGTCAGGGTATGTTGTGGGAATTAATGCAGCAAGTGATACACGCGCAGAAAATATTAGTTTTGCAATTCCCATTAATGTTATTCGTCAGGTTGGTATTCTTGATGGAATTCCTTCCTTGTAGTTCACTGTAATTTGGCCACAAACATGGTATGATTATTCTCACATGAGTAGTCAAAAATTCCAAAATTTTTCAGATACTTCCTGGCAACATTCTGGGAAATGGTATAACAAATTAGTTAGAGAAAAGGGGCATTATTATCATCAGCATGTTATTTTTCCAAATGTATCCAAACTGCTTCATTTTTCAAAAGATAGTGCTGTTTTAGATATTGGATGCGGGCAAGGAATTTTTGCACGACAATTACCAAAAGACATTCCATACACAGGAATTGATTTGGCAAAAAGTCTTATTTCTCTTGCCAAACAATATGATAAAAATCCTCTTCACGAATATGTAGTTGCAAATGCAACAGAGCAGTTACTAATTAAAAAAAATGATTATTCTCACGCAGTTGCAATTCTTTCTCTGCAAAATATGGAAAGGCAAGAAGATGCGATATTTCAAGTGAGCAAACATCTTAAAAAGGATGGGATCTTTGCTATCGTACTCAATCATCCGTGTTTTCGAATTCCCCGCCAATCAGGATGGGGCATCTCTGAAAATAAACAGCAATATCGATATGTGAATAGATATCAAACACCACTGCGGATTCCTATTGCAACACATCCGGGTGAAAAACAATCCTCTCTCACTTGGTCGTTTCATTATCCGTTATCTTCTTATTTTCATTTTTTACAAACAGCTGGATTTGTTATCGAGCAACTTGAAGAATGGGCCTCGGATAAAGAAAGTATTGGAAAAGCGTCAAAAATGGAAAATCGAGCACGTTTAGAAATTCCACTTTTTCTCTGTCTTATTGCCAGGAAAATATAAATACCTCCTTAATCTCTCAGATCTTTCCATATAATAAGGCTAATTGCTTTCTATAGTCTTACACCTTTCTCCAAAATCTTTTAACTAAGAATGTGTATCCTATACTTTACGTATGAATCTATCTACCCCATTTATGGGAATTTCACTTTCAAATATTATTGTGTGGTTAGTTTTGGGAATAGTCGCAGGTATTATTGTTAATGCACTTGATAAAGAAGATGTAAAAGGTGGACTTTTTGGCGCTGTTATTCTGGGAGTCATTGGAGCAATGATTGGCGGATTTTTATCTGTTTCTTTTACAAAGGCTCCCTACACAACAGTTAGTTGGCAGGGATTTATTACTGCTGTTGTGGGAGGATTTTTTCTGGCAATTCTTTCTCGCCTGTTTTTTAAAAATACAGGAAGAATAAAAACACAACCAACAGATATCCGTTAAAAAATTAAAATACTATGCTTATTAAAGGAAATGATGTTATTGGTCTTAAGGTACTAACACTGTCAAAAGGGCAACAAATAGAAGATGTTGAAGATATAATTTACGATCCTTCAGAAAATCAAGTGAAGGCGCTACTTGTTGATAAGGGCGGATTATTCTCCGACGCAAAAGTTATTCCCCTTAGTAGTGTAAAAAGTATTGGAAAAGATGCAGTTATGGTAAAGGATGTAGGAGTTATTAAAAAAGCATCTGAAGTTGGGGAAAAAGTCTCTCACATTGCACATGAGGATACCTATCTTACGAAAACAAGAATCGTAACAGAGTCCGGTACAGACCTTGGACATGTTACAGATTTGTATTTTGACGACCACACAGGTGTGGTTCATGATCTTGAAGTTTCACAGGGTCTAAAAGATTTACAAAGCGGAAAAAAGAAAGTAAAAGTTAGTGATATTCTTACTGTTGGAAAAGATGCAACCATTGTTCGCGTTGCAGCAGAAAGTCGTATGCAAAAGCAAGCGCGTTCTCAAGGTGTGCAAGGAGGAATTACTGCTATGCACAAAAGAGCGCCAACTTTTCTTGATGAAGCAAAAGAAACACTATCTTCTCTTGGGCAAAAAACATCTGCAAAAGCGCGAGAGTTACAAGAGAAAGCCGCAGAGCAAATTCAACCACAACAGAGTAGCTCTGATATACAACGGGGGTTAGAAAAAACAGCAAATGCAACGAGAGAAAAAATGCTACAAGGAAAAGAAAAAATAACTGAGATTCAACGCGAAAATGCAGTTGGTAAATACGTTACCAAAAATATTTTAACAAGAAATGATGATGTTCTTGCAGTACGGGGAGATTTAATTACCAATGGACTGCTTGATGAAGCAGAAGGAGCAGGTGTGTTAGGGCAAATGCTTGCAAATATTTCCAATAATCCGGTGAGTGTGGAAGAAGAAGTGCCGATAGATGTAAAAGAAAAAACAATCATAACCTCAGAGCAAAAACCACAAGAATATGCAATGTATGGAACACTCGGAGGACAAAAAAAGAGTAAAGGAAAAACGTATAAATCTACAAAAAAGAAAGGAAGACAGAAGTGACACAAACAGTTGTTGGCATTTTTACTAATACGCATAGAGCAGAAGAGGCATTGGCCGAAATCGAGGATGCAGGCTTTATTGTAAAAGATATGCCAATCACAGGGAAAAAGGGAGGTAGCAAACAAGAGAAAAGAGAGCAGGCAAATGGCTTTATTATTGGAGAAGGAATGGTAAAAGGAGCACTTTCGGGCCTCATTCTTGGAGGAGTGATTGGATTTTTTGTTGCAAGAGGGATTGTTGCGATACCAGGAATTACTAATCTTTTTTTTGCAACAGCTCTTGTTGAAGCAATGGGTATCACCGGAGCATTGATACCAGTTATAAGCGGATTACTAACAGGAACAATTGCTGGTGGGTTTTTAGGAGCACTTATCAGTGTTTGTATCCCAAGCCAAGAAGAAGATTCTGAGCAGTCTTCTTTAGAAAATTCAATTGTTCTGGCCGTTGTTGCTGCAGATGGTCAGGTAAATGATTTACGACAAATACTTACAGATCATAATGCAATTCGTGTTGACTCAGTCCCGGTAAATTATGCAGAACATCCTGGATTTGGGAATAACGGTATGCACTATGCGCATTTTCACGGAGACGATTTAAAAAAGCATCAAAAATTTATTGACCATTAAAAGTGAAATAGGTTCTTAAAAAATCCAAAAATTCCAGACATAAAACTCGCAACTGGCGATGTATGCATTCCTGCTGTTGTTGGAACAGGCACTGTGTGTGAAATAACAGGTGTTGGAGTAGTGTCCGGCACGCAAAATCCTCCTGTGTCAGGAATTCTCCCCAATTTACACGTATATCCAGTTGGACAGACAGGAGCATTTTTTATAAATCCTCCACAGTGCATAGGTGTTGGAAAAGATGTAGGTGTTGTTTTGCACCATCCACTAGCAGGCTCAGCAATCATACAAGGAGGATGAGCGTCAAGACAGGCAGGTCTTTGCATACAAGAAGCAGGTGATACGCTTGGAACAGAATTTTGTGGAGCTCCTTCAGCTACAGGGGTAACAACATTTCCTGGAAGAATAATAGGGTGTGCATATACTGGTATGCTTGTCGCGGCAAATGCATGAGAAAACAAACTTGCTCCCAAAAGTAGAACTAAAACAATAAAAATTTTCTTCATACCTCAACGAGCATAGCATGTTTTATTTGACACTGTCAAAAATTTTCAAATTTAGCCTCGTTTTTTGCTAATTTGAGCAATTGAGATCTAAAGCCTCTAGCAATATTAACTCTCTTCCATAGTTAATAAGTAAGTGATAATATAACAACTAATTCTGCCTTAAATTGAGTTATGCCAAAAAAAGGTAGAAGAAGACACATATCAAACATATATATTTTTGACGCCTTAATTCCTCATGGACAAGATCAATTAAAAGCGCAAGCTGATTCTGTAGAAAGTATTGAAGCTAAAGCAGGATATATCATGGCTAGCGAAGGAATAGTTTTGACCATTATCACTACGCTTTATAATCAATTCGCTTGCATAGGATTTAATTTTCTTTCAATAATTGGACTAATTGCATTAATATTAGGTTTCTTATCTAATATCGGAGTTTTATGGATTAAGAAACTTGATGTCGGGTTACGTATAGACAATTTTTATGACGAATTTAATAAAAAAGATAATAATACAATTCGTTTTAAAGCCCTTTATACAATTAATCTCGCTTTAGTAAGTAATTCTCAAAAGCTTCAAGAAAAATCTCGTTTTTTCCAAGCTTCTTTGGCCTTGTTTGGTGCAAGTATATTACTAATTGTGCTTGGTGTTGCATTTCAATTTAATTCACACTATACTCAGTGTATGGATAATAATGCTAAGCACGGTGAATCAGGTGCGACCAAACCTCAAAATCAGCAACAAAAGCCTTCACAATCAAATCAAGCTCAACAAATAAACAGTAGATGGAGTTCTTCTCATCAAACTGCTGGAACTACGCCTTTTGACATCTTTAAAGGCTATGAGGATTTTACCAAAAAATAATCATTGTCCTTTTTTTCTCTCTTTTAATACTCTTCCAAAATAATAACAAGCAATTTTGCTCATAAGCAATTAAAACACCCTGTAATATAGATGGAAAACAAATTGCAGAAAGGTTAATAGTATTATTTCAAGAGGGAGAAAAACTCCAAAATGACTTTGTATACTAAGTAGGGCGTAGGGGAGTCGAACCCCTGATTCTATGGCTGAAAACCATATGTCCTAGGCCACTAGACGAACGCCCCAAATAGCTACTAAGTAATAGTAACTAGTCAAATTATATCAAAAAACACCTCTATGAGGCAACACAAAAGACCTCATCTTACTCCTCTCCTAAAAGGAGAAGATATTCCTCTCCTCTTAGAAGAGGGTAAGGTTGAGCCTACTTAACCCTCTTCTTGAGCTCTTCCAAAAGCTCTCTGGCTGTATTTTGCCCCCCGAGTCCAAAAGCAATTCCTCCTGCAATAGCAATCATTGCAACAAAACCCGTAAATAAGATGCGGATTAAATCTGCTGCAACACCTAATTGGTTAAGTACCGCAAGAAGCGTAAAAACGATCACTGCCCATTTGGTTGTTGATGCGATAGTTTTGGCTGAGTCTTTTGAAAGTCCTCTTGTTGAAGCCAAAACGACATCGTAGGCAAGCCTTGCAAAGACAAATCCGACAACAGCGATTATCGCGGCAACAAAGACATTTGGTAAATAGAGCGCAAATGTGTTTAGTACCGTTGCAACCTGTGGCAAACCCCAAATTGATGCTGCTGGAATTAAGAATAAGATAATAATAAACCACCGGACAATTTCTGCTAGGATATTGGTCCAGGAAAATTCTTCTTTTGCCTCCGGAACACCATATCGTCGTAAAAACATTTCTACTTTAAGTGCCCTAAAAAGTTCGATAACGAGCCGTTTTACAATTGATGCAACAACGATCCCAATGAGTAAAATAATAAGACCAGCAATAAATTTTGGGATAAAGCTCAAGATTGCAGAAAGGCCATTGTTAAGAGAAGCGAGCACAACTTCTCCTACATTTGTTGAATAGTAAAGATTATTTATATGTTTTCACCTCCTTTTTGTCTAAAAAATCCTTGAAATTGTGGTATATGTCGTACAAGTCTGTGTAAGGTAAAAAATATCATCGAAGCTACTTTTAGTGTATCACAGAGCCCCTTGTTGTCAAATATTATAGGAAATTGATATAATTGTAGGTAAGCGGGTCCGTAGCTCAGCGGTAGAGCAGGAGCCTTTTAAGCTCTTGGTCCCGGGTTCGAATCCCGGCGGGCTCAC
>PPGL01000103.1 GCA_003173915.1 Candidatus Levyibacteriota bacterium
TAATACTATACTGATCGATTTTTGGCTGTTGTGGTTGACTAGAAGAATTGAAATCTCCTTTAGCCATTACTTCTTCCTCCGCTTCATAATCTTTTCTTTATCTGGCGATGAACTATTTCGTTCACCTTCGTGGGATCTTTTTTCAGACATCATAATAGCAATAGCCTGTTTCCTATTCTTTACAATAGGACCATGCTTACTACCAGAATGTAATTTACCAGCGCCAAATTTAGGCATTACGTGTTGATAGGGCATCTTTTTTTCCTAAATCAAGTTCTTTCTCAAGTTCATTCAATTCTTCATTCTTTCTACGAAGAACTTCTGCTTTTTGCCTATCTTCAGTTTCTAACATCTGACGTTTTACACGCCAAGGAATAGTTTTTGCATCTAAGGGAACTGGTGCCTGTTGTGATTCGGTAATTGGTGCAGCGATAATAGGAGAAGTAAGAGCAATAATTTGTTTGATTAATTGCTCATTCTGATGGCGCGCGCTTGCCAATTCACTCCTTAATGTTTCCACCAAGGGATTAAATTGCTCATCCTGTCTATCTAACTTGCATTCAGGACAATGTGGATTGAATAAATGATGTATCCATTTCAACATGTTAATGCCTATATCTTGCAACTGGCCTCATTGATTGGCCAGTTTGTTCAATTATTCTAGCCTGTCTAAATAGTTGATTCCAATCTTGCGTTGCTTCAAACTGTTTGACTAGCGCCTCTCTTGCCTGAACATTCTTAAATTCATCAGCAGATTCGTCAAAATATTTATCAACTTCATCAATCACATAACGAATATTATCGTAAGGATCATCTCCATCAAACTCTGCTACATCTTCTGGATTATTCTTATCATATGTGCAAGATTTGATTGCTTCTGGCAAAAGAATTATTGGCTTGCCTTCTGGTGATTCCTTAAATATTTGTAACTTCGGAAGTAATTCTTTTTCTTGTTCAATAAATCTATTCTTATAATTCCGATAAGCTAAATCACCATGATTGCGGTAGAGCCACATTGCAAATTCTTCATCATACTTTTCTAATTCGTTCTTTGGTGTATAGTGCTGTTCCCACCGTAAATATTCATGAAGAAGTAATTTTCCAGCAATGCGACTACCTGGTGTATTAGTCGTTAATTGAACTGCAACACCTAATGCTTCTTCAATCTGCTGTTGGATAGTATGTTCTTGACCCCTATCTTGACCAGCCGATTTACAAACTTTAACCTTCTTGATATTTTCTTTCTCAAGAAATTCTCTTACATATGGTGCCCAGTTTGCAATCTTTGTTTTCTTCCATGCCATTTCTCGATAAACATAAGCACGCCGATTAGGAGATATTGCAGTAAAACTAACATAATTCCAAGCCGCAAATCCCCAGTCAATAACTACAATTCGAGGCCACCAATCAGGAATATCGAACTTATCAATTACATGAATAGCTTCATCAGGTTCTGAAGGATATCGCTTTTCACGAAATTCTTCAAAAACTTGACCTTCATAACTATTCCAATCACCATACTTTTTAGCACGCTTCTCAGCTTCAGGCATCATTTCTAATGCCTGTGCGTAATTCGGGTCTAACTTTGGATTATCAGCAAGTGTGGAAAATATGAAAATTCGTTTGTTTCCACCTTTACCGATGATAATTTTGCCGCCTTTTGGCGCGGGCTTAATGAATCTATTATTGACAAATGTATGTCCAATATTTCCAGGCATTCCTGCTCCACGAATTATTGCAGGAAGGCCACTATCTGCCGAACTTCTCACACGCTCGAATGATATATAAAGATAAATAAATTCCGTTAGTGTTTGAACCTCATCCGGCAGAAAGAGATTGATTTCCATTGAATCGTATTTGTGAACATCATTTTCATTTTCGCAATGTCCAAAGAATACAGATCCTAATGAACGATCTCCATATTTGCCACCTTCGCCAGATGAAAATTCCCAAACTAAATCTGATTTATTAAAGTGCCCACCAAATGCTGTATAAATCTCTCGGCTGCGTGGTATAATTTCTCGTTTTAATTCAGGATAAGTTCGTCTCATGAATAACGCTTTGAAGCGTGGATTCTTGTAAAACTGACGAACTATCGGATACATAAATAATATTTCAGATTTTCCCGGACCGGCTCCTCCCCCGAAAAATCCCTCTCTGATAGAATCAGGTAAAGCGAGGAACTGTTCTTGAGGTTTAGAAATGGGTTTCCATTCCATTATTTGCTAAATACCAAATTAAGACCAGCACTTAATCCATCAGTCTGATTAATATCAGTAAACATTCCAAAGTGCCAATTATTACCTAATTTCATACCTAATGCAGCATGACCTTCTAGTTTACCATTGATTTCAGATAAACTAGTAATTACTGCAATCTTATGACCATCAGGAATAACAAGTGCGTTAGTTCGTAATGCATTGTTAATCTTATTTGTTAAATCAATTCCGTCCATTACTTAACTAATCCGGCAATTAAAGGAAGAATATTAATGATCTTATCTACTTCGGATTGAACAGTGATACCGCGCGCCTTAATGCAATTTTCAATCATTGTAATTACTGTTAAATCCTGTTGTAAATTAGATGAAACAAATTCTCCCTCATTAGTAAGAAGATTCATTCCAACTAATTTTTCTACAACATCATGAGCAATAAGTAATAAAGTTCCAACTTTCATTTGTTTCACCTAGGAAATAGTAATTGCTAAATTAGTACCAGAAATAGTCATCGTAATAGTAGTTAACTGGTTATAGTCAATATATGCACGCTGCCCAGCGCCATAATTGACTTGTAATACTCCAGAACTAACTAAGAAATCTAGTGCTGTAATGTTTGGATAAGTAACAGTTCCAGTAGAAATACCAGGACCAGTCTTACCTGAAACAGTTCCGGAAACAGTATTAGGCATTATTTATCTCCTTTAATTTTTCATCACTAACTCTATCTCTACTTTCAGGATCACGATCTGGTTTAATTAGAACACCAGAAATAGCAGTAGCAATAATACCAGTTATTGCAAGAATATGATTAAGATTATCGCCAAACAAATGTGCTTGTCCTGTTAATGCTGTGCAAATAGCACTTATAAGGGATACAATCAATATGATATTTTTATTACTCATTTTATTATTAAATGTGTCCCAGTAAGTAATGATAACAAATAAAGTATGACTAAAATAACACAAGCAACAATAATAACTTGTTTAAATAATTCCGGCATTGGAATATATGTTACAATTAGGTAAACTAAAAATCCAATCAATGCTAAAATAAGTAATGTAACTACTATTGAAATCATATATTCATATCCTATGAATTTTTAGTTTATTCAACCAGGTAATCCATTTCCAAATACAGTAAATCCATATTTGAATCCTAAATTACTATAAGCACGAACATCGACTAAGTTAGCATTACGATGAATGAACAGATAAGCTAATTGTTCATAAAAATCAATAGCAATTTTCTTATCAATTCCTTCTAAATAATAGGGTGTTTGTGGACCAACTAAACAACCTGGACCTAACATGCGCGTTGCAATTTCCTGAATCTGTTTCTCATTAGGTCCAGTATATTGCAACTCAAGTGAGAAATGATCTAATATATCAAGTTGATTATTATGCCAATCGGCCGCGCCATTACCCATATGACAATATGCACCAGCAAATTCCGTATCAATTTGCGCGTTATTACCTAAAACTGCGCGCATCTTTCTTAACATTGCAATTGTTTGCTGCGGAGTCCAATCTGGAAAGCAGCCATCAAATCCTGTTGACCATAATAGAGATTCATTATATGAACTTAAAGTATTGGCAATTCTTTCAATATTATCCATTCCCCATTGCCAACCATAAGTCCAACCAATGGAATCATAACCCTGACCATCAAATCCTAACTTGAGAATCGGAATTAAATTATGACTAAGAACAAAATCAAGAATGTAAGAAAAATCACTAAGATGATTCGTCCAATCCATTCCTGGAATTGGGTAACGTGGTGCCCATCCCAGGTTTTCATTATAATCTCCTGTAATAGCAAGATTAATATGAGTTCCACCTGCTTGTTTTAATCTCGTTATCCAATCTTCAGCGCGCGGTCTATCATTTACTATTAAGTAATCAATAAAAGGTTCAAAGATTGGAATTCCCTGTGCATCATTGACATTGCAGAGATTTGCCTTCACGTTTATGATGCGATCACGCGAAGGCTTATTAAAACTTAAATTAGGCAAATAAATAGTGTTCCCACCATTATTTGGCCCGCCAACATGAATTTCTTGATTGTTATTATCTAATTCAATTAATTGTAAATAAGACCTGTAGTTATTTGCAACCACTTTAATATAACCAGTAATTGCACTATATGAATATTTTGACAGTGAATAACCATCTTGGTTTGTTAATACTAATACATCAGGTATACCATTAATAATTAATGTAGCCTCTACATTAGGTAATGGTTGACCAGATGGATCAAATACTACAACAGCTTTTGCTGCCATTAATTCTCTCTTTCTTCGTCACCTTCGGTATCAGTTATTCTTTTATGTTTCCAAGCACTACCTGAATCAGTTTTCTTACTTCCTTCAGCAAATCCAATTAATCTCTGAACATGATTAGCTAATGTAAAAATTGCATCATCATGTTTATCTAAACGTCTAACTAATGTTGTTAATTCACGTTTAATAAACCAACCAACTGTTGCAATCAATCCTGCTATAATTAATTGCCCGATATCAATATTTGGACTAATCATCATTTATAACAAATTGTATAATGCCAATAAGTAACTGTTCCATCAGTGAAATAGAACGGAATATTCTTGATTTGACATTTCTTAGGTGCACATCCAATTGTTAATAAACTAATTAAAATTAAATATTTCATTATTGAACTCCTCTACAAATGAATGCGTAGACATCACTAGTAGAAGGAGCAGTTCCATTTGTTACTACTGTCATTGTAGTTTGAGTAGTAACAATAGTTAATGGTATTTTTCCAACGACCATACCAGTTTTGGCCATACTACCAACACAAGATGGTGCAGCAGCCCAAGTTCCATTAAATGTTACAACAAATCCACTTGCAGGAGAACCTCCAGAACCCATTGTAATAATCATATCACTATCAGTTCCAACTTGTGTAGGAACCGAAGTTCCACAATTACTAGAACATGATGGAGGAGTAGTTTGAGTAGAGGCTACTTGAGTAGCGTTCGAGCCACTTCCTTGTAATAAAACTTTTGAATTATCGGAACGAAACAGAGGAGAAATTAATGATGTTGCAAAGTAACCTGTTCTTGGTCTTGTTGCTCCAGATGCACCAATATCCCAGGAATTATCAGTAGAAGCTAAAAATTGACCAGTAGAATTAATTCTCCACCTTTCAATTGCAGTTGCTGATCCTGAAGGAGTTGTTAAAAATGAAATTCTTCCTGGCATACTACCAGAACCTGGAGCACCATCTATTTCATAATGCATTTGAGCTGCAGTAGCAAATGTTCCTCCATCATATCCCTGAGCACTAAATAAGAAGATAAGATCATTATTCTGAACAATTGAAGGGCTAGATTTACTTCCTCTAGAAAATTGAGGAACTAATTGTACTTGACCAGTAGAATTTCTATAAGTTGTCCATCTCGCATCGAGTGCAAGGGTATCAGATTCCAATTTGAAAAGGTTTCCATCAATATTATTATATGCCTGTAATGTATAAGTAGGATTAGAAATTCCAACGCCAACATCACCATTTGCAAGAACACGCATTAACTCAGTAGCACCATTATTACCACCTTTAACAATAATATCCGCACCTGTAGTACCATTACCACTAGTTGCTTGTATTGTTAAAGTTGATGTAGTTCCAGTCCCACCAATTAATAAAGGATTTGTTAATGAAGTACTTAATGTTGGTGCTCCCGTCCAAGTGCAGGGAACACCACCTTGTAATACTTGCGTAGATGTTCCTGTAGAACCATTACAATTAACGGCACCAATTGCAATACCACCACCAGTAACTACACCAATATTTTGATCACTTCCTACCTGTCCAAATACTTTATTAGGGAGTATTAGACATAAAACGATAGTAAGAAACTTGAATGGTTGCATCAGTTGTCACCCTTATCATACGAAGTGAAACAATATTAGCATAGCCATAAACATAGAATGAACTACCGGCTAATTGTAAATGACCTTGCGTAGAAGTTGGCGCACCTACTGTACAAAGTGAACCAGTGCAAGGCCACCAACGAATTGAATCAGTTTCTACAGTGATAACGGCATAATCAGCGCGCGATTGGGCTGATGGGATGGAAGTAATTGTAGGATTATAGACTGAGGAGGTTAGAGCCTTTGATGTATTTGAAACAGTTAATTTTTCGCCATCAAAACCCGCTCTATATTGAGTTGTGTTGAATTGGGGTTGCTGTGCTTCTATCTTACTAGAATGATAATTTAAGCTTAATCCTAAAATAGAAATAAAAGTGATTAATATATAGAATTGATTTTTTCTAGAATTAATCATTTCTTTGGACCTTTCATTGTCATCATAGCACCAATCTTCTCCATATTAGGAGAAACTGATGTCATTATTGATTTCTTTTTCTTTATCTTACTTAAATCAAGTTTTGGCATCTTTCCTACTTATTATAAAGTAAGCGGTGAACTGAAAGAGCAATCCAATAAGAATCATTAACTGAAAGGTCATCTACATGACGATTATCTTTAAGTTCTTCCAATCGCTTTGCAGATTCTTCTAGTGTTTTATGATGAATCTTTTCAAGTTCTTGTTCTTTAGTCATTCATTCACCGTAATAATTTCAAACTCATCTTCATCTCTTTGACGTGGCTTGTAAACAATAACCTGTGTATTATTTTGAGTTTGAGGAACAGCCGGTTCCATATTCTTAATAATACCAGACATAGCTTGTGCCACTTGCGCTACATCTTTTAGTTTCGCACCAGCAAGTTTTTCATCAGTTATGTTGTCTAGTGCTATAGCAAGTTTAGCGCGCGCGGAATCAATTATTCCAGTCCGGACAACATCATTCCTTTGTTTTAGTGAAGCATCTGGTTTATCATAAGTTGCAGTTGATGTAGCATCGTTTTTGTACGCGCTCACCTGTGCAGGAGAAATTCCAAATGCTTCACTAATCTTTTTATGAGGCGTTCCGTTAATTGCTTCCTCAGCTACAAGCGCGCGAATATCTTCTGGTATTTCAATTCTTCCAATGCCTCTGCCACGTTTGATATCTACAACTTTAGCTTCTGCTTGTTTAATATTAGTATTTTCTAGTTGAGCAACTTCTTTCTTCAATTGCTCATCAGTTACTAAAAACATTGGCATTTTACTTACACCAATTAGTAAATTTTATTCAAGAGATTTCAGAGGGGGTATACACCCCATCCGCAAGCGAATTATCTCACGAAAGGATACGAGAAGTCAAGCATCTAAAATTCTTATTATTGAAATATAACTTATATCTAGAACTTAAAATATGAGACTCTATTTTAAAAATGTAATGTAGATTATATTCAACTAAAAACTTTAAAAAGAAATTTTGCGAGTGTTCAATATCCCGTCCGTAAGAGCGCTGATGGAACCGTCAAAAGATTGGTATAGGGGTGTACTATCCATAACTGAACAAAGTGTAATAAAATAATACGCTATTTTATTAAAAAGGAATAAAAATGAAACAAAGGCAATAGAATCAACAAGTTAAGTGCGTATTGATTTTATGCAAAGAAAGAGCGAATGTGTATGAATTACGAACGAACATAAAGCAAAGGAACGCGAAAAATCTAATGTTTTCAAACATGGCAAATGGCATGTTCGGTGCTCTACATACATGCAGAACGAATCGAACGCGCCGCGCAACACAAGCGAAAATTGCGCGAGATTTACAAAACAGAGACGTCTTTTTAGGCGCTTCTCGCATGAGTTTTACGTTTTGTAGATTACGTGTTCTTTGACAATCGTAGTCATTTCCATGCACAGATGGAGATGCAAATAGCCGAACGGAAAAGGAGAGCAATTTTCTCTCACACAATGCCTAACAAGCAATGGCATTCTGAGAGAAGAAAGCGGAACCGCCAAGTAAGCGCCTCAGCTTTTTGTTCTATACATTCTGTTGAGTAGTCCATTCTGAATTGGAGAATCACATGGTTTTCTCATTTCCGAATCACAATGGATTACCGAAGAATACGCTAAGCAATTTCGTTCCACAAGAGCGATATTCACTGTTCAAGCGTGTTCATAACAAATGGGTCCGCGTTCGTTTCCAGTCACACACAATGGAAATGGCTATGAAATGTTGGGCGAAACTTGTGATTGACAATCCGAAAGAATTTTCAATCCGCAAGTGCGCGCTCGATGTTCCTCTCGTGCAGGCCAATCGTCACAACAACAAACTTTTCGTTTGATAAAGGAATGGACTATTCAATAGAATGTATAATAACAAAAGTTTAACACCTAGTATCAGTCACTAACAATTCAGGTTCTCGCTTGCTGAAAAGCAATGGCTAGAACATGGTGACAAAGAGAAAAGTGTTAAATAGGGCAATGAGTTACGAGTCTATGCGGTTATTTCCCGACTGCTAACCGCGTGCTCATTGCCTGACTACTTCTCAGGACAGTTGACATTCTCTCTACTCTATGTTATACTGTTCTTGTCGCTGAGAGATGACGGCGTGGCGTCAATAAATAGAGGTTAGGCCGCGCGCGGTAGCGGAACTGATTTATACATAATAATTTCATTCCGCTACGTCCTGCAATAACGCAGGTAATTGTGAGGTAAGAAATGAAGAACGAAAA
>PPGL01000106.1 GCA_003173915.1 Candidatus Levyibacteriota bacterium
AGAACCTGTTAGCTTGTACATGCTTTTCTTTTCAATCATAGCACGGATAAGGGTAAAAAGTTTCTCCGGGGTGCCAATTGTTTGATTAAAAACTTCTCCAAGTCCGTGTTGTTTGAAAAACTGTGCGTTTTTGAGTTGTTCGTTTTTTTGAGATACTGGAAGAGGAATGAAAAGTGCTGGTTTGTTTAAAAGCAGTAGCGTTGTGACTGTATTAATGCCTGCTCTACTTACAACAAGGTCGGCACTTTCAAAAACAGCAATAATTTCACTTGGATCTATAAATTTAGTGAGTGTGTATCTTTCCCTAAGCGTTGGTCCAAGCTCTTCCCTTTTTTCTGAAAGTCTTTCAAAATCTCTAAATTCTTTTGCATCTCCTGTTTGATGGACTACTTGATAATTTTTGAGTAATTCCTCAAGACATCCTTCAATAAGGGTATTTATTGCGTGAGATCCAAGACTTCCTCCGACAATAACAAGTCGTGGCAATACTCCTTTTTGAATACGCTTTTGTGATGCATGCTCGAAAATTGCCGAAACAGCAGGATTTCCAGTAAGTCTCACTCGTTTTTTTGGGAAAAATTTTTCAGAAGTTTTCCATGAAACACAAATTGCATCTGCAAATGGCGCAAGCATTCTATTGGCAAGTCCTGCCTCAAGAGTTTGTTCGTGTATTACGACTGGGATGCCAAGCATCTTACCAACAATACCAAGAGGTACTTCTACATATCCTCCAAATCCAACAATAACATCTGGTTTTACTTGAGACAAAATTTTATGTGCTTCTACAAATCCGCCAGGAAGTTTGAGAAGTGAGGGAAAGGTTTGTTTGGTAATTTTTCTTTGAAATCTTCCTGTGTTCATATGCATAAAAGGAATGCCGCGACTTTTCATTGTTTGAAATTCAAGGGAATATGCTGGGTCTCCCTCAAGAGCATATTTCCTTCCGATGTATACTGTTTCTATATTTTTTGGAAGGTGTTCAATAACAGCAAGTGCGGGAGTAAGGTGTCCGCCAATAATTGCTAATTTCATAGCTTCATTATCTCGCTAACACCATAAAAAATCCACAGGTTATTAGTTTGGAGTTCTTATTAATTTGGGGAAGAGTGGTGACTTTGCCTGCCAATATTGAGTAAAATTCCAACAGAACACAAATCAATAATAAGTGCTGATCCGCCATACGAAATAAATGGTAATGGAACTCCTGTTAATGGAATGAGTGCAGTTTGGGCTCCTAAATTAATAATCATTTGCATTGCCAAAAAAGCAACTATACCACTTGCTAAATATTTGCCAAAAGCATCTTTTGCCCGTGTAGCAATAAGCATACTTCGCCAGACAATAACAAGCAAAACAAAAAGAAGGACTGTCGAACCAACAAAACCTAGCTCCTCAGCAATGATTGCAAAAATAGAATCTGTTGCATTTTCCGGTAGATACGCGTATTTTTGCAAAGAATTTCCAACTCCAACGCCAGTAAGTCCCCCAGATCCTAGTGCAATAAGTATTTGCTTCACATGGTAAGATGTTCCCTCTCCAGAAGTGTTTGGGTTCAGAAAAGTTGCTAGGCGTTTAGCCCTATATGGTTCAATTAAAATTAAAATATAGCCAGCTACTGCAAGAAGCGGCGCAAGCAGTCCGAAATATAACACATTTCCGCCGGAAAGAAAAAAAAGAATAAGTGCCTCAAATAAAATAATTATTGCTGTTCCCATGTCTGGCTCGAGCATAACAAGTCCAATCACAAGACCTAGTAAAAGGATAAAAGAGAGAAATTTTCCTCTTTCTTTATTTGAAAACCACGCAGCTAAATAAATTGCGAGTGTGAGTTTGACAAATTCTGCAGGTTGTAGAATTGTTGCTCGTAAATTAAGCCACCGATGTGCGCCAAGTACTCCAACGCCAATACCTGGAATAAATACACCAATAAGCATGCAAAGCGCCACTAAAAGAAGCGGAAGAGCAAAATTATATAGTTTGTGATAATCAAATTTTGCAAAGAAAAACATCCCAATAAATCCAAGAATCATCCAAATAGATTGGTCTTGAATATAATGGTACTTATTTCCAAAATCACGAAAAGAAATAAAAGACGAGGCGTCATAAATCATAAAAAACCCAAAGAGTGTCGTGGCACAGACAGTAATGAGCAGAATAAGGTCAATTCGTTTCATCGAATGAATGCGAGATAAAGTCCAACAATTGCAAAGAAAAAACCAACAAGCCAAGCACGCATAACAATTTTTGGTTCATCCCATCCTCTATATTGTAAATATAAATGAAGGGGAGAAGCAGGGAGAAGTTTGCGTTTGAGAAATTTTTTAGAAAGCATTTGAAGAAGTGAGGATCCAATTTCTAGTACAAATACTCCTCCGATAACAATAAGCGCAAGGGTTTTGCCTGTCAGTAATCCAACTACAGCCAGAACAGCCCCAAGTGCTAGCGATCCAACATCGCCAAGCCAAATACGGGCTTTATAAATATTGAAATACAAAAATGCTCCGACTGCACCAATAAGGATTGCAATAAAAATCCCAAGGGATGGATCAATTTGTGCCGATGTAATTGCGAGAAATGCTCCAAGACAAATAAGAAAAAGGCCTGCTGCAAGTCCATCGAGCCCATCTGCAATATTTGATGCATTGGTAAATGCAACAATAACAAATGCAGAAAAAGGAATATAGAGAAATCCGAGACTTGCAAGTCCTATGCCGCGAATAAAAATAAAAGTATACCCAAGTTTGAAATACAAGATGAATGCAATAATGAATGCAATAATCCACTGAATAATAAATTTATGACGCATGCGAAGACCAAAAAACGCTGATGGATTGTGGGCAAGCTTTTTTAAATCGTCATACATCCCAAGCATGCCAAAACCAACAAATGTGATAAGAATAACAGCAATAGTCCATGGGTTGATTTGTACATTTAGTAATCCATAAGACCATAAAGTGAGTACGGATGTCACTAAAATGACTAGAAGGCCCCCTCCGACAGGTGTTCCGACTTTCCAGGCATTAAATTTATCAAAAATTGGAGTGCGTTTGTTAAATGGATCTTTTGTTACTTGGTGTTGTCGCTGGAGTTTTATCCTATATAAAAAATCTATAAACGGAACAAGCAAAATGCTCGTAATAAAAGCAGATAGGATTGTCAGCCCTAAAAATTGCGCCATACTGTATTATACTCCTCGCCACGGAAAAGAAGCAAACAAAAAGATTGTCCTGTTTGCTTAAAATACAGATTTTTTCTAACTGTGATTGGTATTGACAAGCAATATGATTTTTTGGAATGATAAATAAAATGGCTAAAATTACCTGGGTAAAATCTAGATATAAAAGCAAGCCTCCTCGCAGCGGATTTTTTAAAAAATTAAGGTATTGGTATTTCTCGCTCGATTCCTTTACTCGTAGCACATACCTTATTCTATTTTGTATTCTTGTTATAACTCCAATAGTTATATCGGGGTATCTTATTTTTCGAAGTAAAGCATCTACTACAGCTTACGCTCCGCCCGTAGATTATCCGACTAATTTACTCCAGCCACCAAAATCAGCTTGGGAAACGTTTGAAAACAATTATGGACAGTCTTGGGCAAATTTCTTGACAACAAATCCCTATATTCCACTTGGGTATCAGACTGGCTATAATTCAAGCAACAAACCTTTTGGTTTTCAAGGACAACTTCGCCAAGAAGATGTCAATCTTTTTTCTAAAGCATCAAGCCCCCTTGTCATTTTTGATCAGGAACCAACCATGGGAACACAGACCTACAACCTAAACTTTTATACAAATGTGGCAAGTCAATTACATGCTGTTGGGAAAAAAACAATTGCTTATTTTACTCCTACAAAAGGTTGGGATGCTGAAAATGCAGATTATGACACTACTAATGGTGTATTTATTCAGTCTGCACTCAATCAATATACAAATCCAACGGTTACATATAACGAGCAATGGTTTGTCCATAACGATCCAAATTGTACTGGAACAGCAGATATATCAATGCGACTTCCTCATGACGAATCAAAATATATCATGGATATTACCAATCCAGATGTGAGAAATTATATGGCACAATATGTAGCAAGAATGCTAAATCAAAATCACATGGATGGTATATTTATTGATTGGGTTTTTAGCCCTACATTTTTCCCAACACCCGTTGCCGACAGGCCACTTGTTTGTCCAACGATTCTTAATAACTGGGCAAGTAGTACTGTGTCTCTTTTCGCAGAAATTAAGCAATATAGTCCTAATATGATTCTTTTCTATAACAACATAGATCTTTTTAACACGATATATAATAATCAAGCTATAGGATATCAAGCATTTTGGAATTGGGAACAGCAGCTTATGCAACATGCAGATGGAGTGGAATATGAATTTGCTGATGAGTCAAAAATAACATCATTTTCACAAACTCTCTATCCCAAGTCTCCAACTGGAGTAAGTCCATATCAGGAGCTGCAAAACATGATCAATTTTACTGTTGGCCAAGGAAAATATCTTGCTATTGGGCTCTCTGCAGACGGGTACAAGCACATTCTTAATGCATCTTACCCAAATGTTACCTATCAACAACAGTCTCTGCTTGAAGAGTATTATTTGGCATTTCTTATGACTTTTTACCAAGGAAATTCAAGTACTCCACCAAAAATGTTTGGTATTTTTAATACTCAAACTCCAACTTCTACCAACTATCAAAGTGAAGAGTATTTTGCGAATATGAGTATGCCTATAGGAGATCCAGATCCAGCAAACCCTATTGCAGTGGAGGATCCAAATCATCCAGGACTGTTTCTAAGAAAATTCACACACGGCTACGTTATATGGGACAATATTCCAAGTAGTGTTAATTCATTACCTATTACTGTACAATTACCTCAACCTATGGTGGACGACACAGGAAATTTAGATACTTCCTATACTGTCTATCCTCGCGATAATACACAAAATATGCCATCTGCAATGATTTTTGCCACGCCAGATGTCTATCCACCAAATAATCTATCCTTTGAGACTCCATGGAATTGGTTATTTAATGGAGTTCCATCAGAAACAACTGTTGATGCAACAACTGCACATTCAGGGGTAAGGTCAATGCATATTGGACAGGGATTTGGTGATAGTCCAGGAGTAAGTCAAGCGTATACGTTTTCTCCAGGAAACGTGTACCAGTGGTCTGCGTGGGTAAAGACAGCAAATAGTGGTTCTATAACAAACACTGTACGGGCGATTATTCTTCCGAATAATATGGAACAAGTAATGTCATTGCCTTTGAATACAAATGGGATGTGGCAACAAATCAGTATGTGTTTTGATGTTCCTTCAGGAGCTTCTGTGCAAGGGTCAAATGCATTTATTTTAGAAACAGCAAATCAACCTACACAAGGAGATGTCTGGTTTGATGATATTTCACTTACCCTTGATCATCCAGATACCCAACCAGCAACAAACACATGTCCAACAACAGTTCCTGCTGTCACAATTCCTGCAAATGGAATATTTACTCCAATGCCAACGCCGACACCAACCCCAACGCCTCCTCCAGACACTATTCTTCCAATAGTTTCTTTGACAGCACCCACCTCTACATCTGTTGCACGAAGATCAACGGTGGCTATTGCTGCAACAGCATCAGATAATGTAGGCGTTACAAGAGTGCTCTTTCTTGTAAATGGCGTAACGGTTTGTACGGACACGGCAGCTCCTTATTCCTGTAACTGGTCTGTTTCTGGAAAGTCAGGAGCTAACTACACGATTACAGCAAACGCTTATGATGCATCTGGCAATATTGGAAGAAGTGCTCCTATTAATGTAACCTCACATTAGTTTTTTGTAGCAGAAAAGTTCTCTTACATTTAGAAGCGATTAATTAATTTCCTCTGAGCGGGTGACGGGAATTGAACCCGCTGCCTTTTCCTTGGGAAGGAAACGCGCAACCGATACGCCACACCCGCAATATTAGCATTATAATTCAACACAGATTTTTCCTCAAGGAGAAAGGAGATTACAGAAGTTATGCGTTCTTTTTTGACTGCTTATCCCAATGATACGTCGCATCTATTGCAATCCCACCTCTAACATGGAATTTTACTGTAACATCGATTGACACTGGAAGTAAAAATTTCACGAAATCCTGAGCAATATCTACAGCCAAATGTTCGTGAAAAATCCCTTCATTTCTAAATGTTTCAAGATACAACTTTACAGACTTTGATTCAACAACAAATTTGTCTGGTACATAACTAATATCGATTTGTGCGTAATCCGGTTGTCCCGTCATTGGGCAAAGACATGTGAATTCTGTACAGTGAAGTGTAACTGTAATTTGTCCTGGTGCATGATTTGGAAATACTTCAAGACTGCGATTAATAGTTGCATTTCCTCCAAGTTTTGTAAGCGTTTTTAGATCAATTTTGCTTGTTGGCATAACTTCAGTATATTATAATTAACGAGGTAATGTAAGAATATTTCCAGAGAAAATAAGATCGGGATTTGCTAGATTATTTGCTTTTGCAATATCTGTCCACCTGTAACCATCTGCATATGCTCGTACTGCAATATCCCACAAACTGTCACCGGATTGTACTGTGTACGATGTTGTTTTAATTTCGTTATCATCTGGAGTTGGTACTACTGCGGATGTTTGTTGGGCGACTGTGGGTTGTTTTATTGCTGGGATAATGAGTTTATTACCTGCAAATAGCACATCTGGGTTGTCCAAATTATTTGTTTTTGCAATATCTACCCAGTTATATCCAGAATTATAAAACTTTTCAGAAATACTCCACAAATCGTCTCCTGGTTGTATCACATACTCTTTTTGTGTTGTAGCAGACATTTTTGTTTGGGTGCCTTGTGTTTCATCAAGCGCTTTTGTAACTGCTGATGTATTCACAGTGTTTGTTGCTGATATTTGTTGGGTGTGACGAAGTTTGGCAAGTGATCCAACAAAAAGAAATGCAATAATAACAACAATAATACCCATCATAAAACTCGTATACGATTCTCCCCAACGAAACCATTTTGTTGAGTGTTGAATTGGTTCGGAGACATCTTTGTTACGACGTTTATTTTTTATTTGTGTCTTTCTTGGCATATTGTGTGTGTTGGCGGGCAGAGGCAAGTCCAAACGAGTATACCACAAATTTTACGAATATCAAGCCTAAAAAGCAAAAAAGATCATGGTATATTTACTAGTAGATAAGAGTATGGATTGTGGAGTGAACAGTTTTTGCGAAGTGTCATTTCTCTAGAGATTCGGACAATCAACTTACAGTAACCTTGTGGAATTGCGGGGTGGACGGGACTCGAACCCGCGACCTCTTCCGTGACAGGGAAGCGCTCTAACCAACTGAGCTACCACCCCAAGTTCAAAATTCTGAATTATGAATCAAGAATTATGCATTAGGGTCAGTCAATTTTATCAAATTCTTGTCTTTGGAGCAACAATTGTGTTATTCTAAACTCACTTTGTCATCCTGGCTTGTCCAGGATCCTATTAGGATTCTGGCTGCACTTCGTTTACCAGAATGACACTTAAAAATGACTAATCATGAAATTGCCAAACTTTTCCGCCATGTTGCCGCTGCGTTTGCTATAAAAGACGAAAAAAAACATTACTTCCAAATTGTAGCCTATCAAAAGGCTGCTGACGCAATTGAAAATGCAACGTCTCAGGTCTTTGATTTAGTGAAAGAAGATAAGTTAGAAGAAATTCCAGGAATTGGAACAACTATCAAACAACGTCTTGAGGAACTTGTTAAAACGGGAAAAGTAGCTCATTTTGAATCTGTTTTGAAAGAAGTTCCAGAAGCAATGTTTCCACTTCTTGATGTTCCATCATTTGGTCCAAAGAAAGCGTACAAATTGGTTACTGCATTCAAACTTACTAATCCAAATACAGTCATTACTGATATAGAAAAAATTGCAAAAGAAGGGAAGATAGCCTCACTTGAGGGATTTGGAGAAAAATCTCAGTCAGATATTCTTCGCGCAATTGAAGAATTTGATCGGGGAGCTGGAAAAACAACTCGCATGCTCTTGCCATTTGCAACAGAAGTTGCAGAAAAAGTTGTTGCATATCTTAAGAAAAATCCTGCTGTTAAAGAAGCTGTGCCACTTGGTTCGCTTCGGAGAAAAAAACCAACAGTTGGGGATGTTGATATTGCTGTTGCAACAGATGATCCAAAAGCTGTTTTAGAACATTTTGTTTTGTACCCTTATAGAGATAGAGTTATTGAGAAGGGTCCAAACACGAGTTCTATTTTAACTTCAGGTGGACAGCAAGTAGATTTAATGACAATGCCAGTTGCGAGTTTTGGTTCGCTTTTACAACATTTTACTGGTAGCAAACAACACAATATTCGTTTAAGAGATCTTGCTTTACGTAAGGGTTTATCCCTTTCAGAATATGGCATTAAAAAAGTTGGCGAACCAGATAGTAAGAAAAAACCATACAAAACAGAGTCTGAGTTTTATGGAGCTCTCGGATTGGACTGGATAACTCCAGAGCTGCGTGAAGATACTGGGGAAATAGAACGCGCTCTCAAACACGATCTGCCAAAGCTTGTAAACCTTGAAGATATAAAAGGAGATTTACATATTCATTCAAGTTTTCCAATAGAGCCAAGTCATGACATGGGAGTAAGTTCTATGGAAGACATGTTAATACGAGCAAAAGAATTGGGGTATGAATATTTAGGTTTTTCCGAACACAACCCAAGTGTAAACAAACATACCAAACAACAAATGTACTCACTGCTTGAAAAGAAAAAAGAAAAAATTGAACAATTAAATTCAAGTAAAAAATTTATTCGATCAATAAATTTACTCGAAATAGACATCTTGCCCAGTGGAGAATTGGCAATTGATGATAAATCACTTGACTTACTTGATGGAGCAATTGTTTCTGTTCACAGTTCTTTTAGTATGAATAAAAAAGAAATGACAGAAAGAGTTTTGCATGGACTTTCTCATCCAAAAGCCAAAATTCTTGCCCATCCAACTGGAAGACTTATAAATGAGCGAAACGGATATGAGTTGGATTTTGAAAAAATATTTGCATTTTGTTTGGAGCACAATAAAGCTCTAGAAATTAACGCATGGCCGGAAAGAACAGATTTGCCAGATTCTCTTATTCGCCAAGCAATTTCTGCAGGAGTAAAAATGGTTATTGATACAGATAGTCATGCTGTAACCCACATGGATGCAATGCGATATGGAATTTGGAATGCAAGACGAGGATGGGCAGAAAAACATGATATTTTAAATACTCTGGAGTATAATAAGTTTGTAGAATGGTTAACTAAAGCGTAAAGGGTAAGGCGTCAAGCGTAAAGTTTGAAGATCTAGATTATCTCTTTTTATTTAGAGTTTATTTTTAAAAGGGGGTGAGTACGTATGTGGATTTTAGTTATAATTGTTCTTGTTGTTCTATTTGTATGGTTATCATACAACGGACTCATTACTGCAAAATTTAGAATTGGCGAAGCATTTTCCCAAATTGATGTGCAACTAAAGCGTCGTGCTGATCTTATCCCAAATCTTGTTGAAACAGTAAAAGGGTATGCAAAGCACGAAAAACAACTTTTGGAAGATGTAACAAAAGCTCGAACAAGTCTTATGTCAGCATCTGGAGCAGAAGCAAAAGCGAAAGCCAATAGCGAGCTTGCAGAGACATTAAAATCTATTTTTGCTGTTGCCGAAAATTATCCTAACTTAAAAGCAAACGAGAATTTTTTATCGTTACAGGAAGAATTGTCTGATACAGAAAATAAAATTGCTTACGCTAGACAATTTTATAACACAACAGTGATGGACTATAACACCAAACTGGGTGTCTTTCCGACAATGATATTTGCACAAATGCTTGGGTTTAAGCCAGCGGAATTTTTTGCAGCAACAGAAGACGAGAAAAAACCGGTAAGCGTAAAGTTTTAATGATTTGCATCTCGTGCGTTTCACAATTTTTAGAGACGTTCAGCGACCAATTTCACTCAATGAAAGTCGCTTGACAAACGTAACCATTTTTAAAGAAAGTGCACAAGCGACTTTCAATGCTCTAAAAACTGAAAACGCACGTGCTGCATCATAATCTATGAATATATATTCTACGATCAGTGCTAATAAATGGAAAACATGGCTTATCATGTTTTTATTTATTGTATTTATTACAACAGTAGGATTTGTTTTTGGGAGAGCGCTTGGATATGGATGGTCTTATGCGGTTTTTGCACTTATTTTTGCAGTAATTACCAGTTTTGGAAGTTATTTCTTTTCTGATAAATTAGTACTCGCAACAACAGGTGCACAAAAAATTGAAGAAAAAGACAATCCACAACTTTATCACATTGTAGAAAATTTAGCGATTGGAGATGGGATTCCAACACCTACAATTTATATTCTTAACGATCCTTCGCCAAATGCTTTTGCAACAGGAAGAAGTCCAAAGCATGCAGTTGTTTGTGTGACAAGTGGACTTTTAGAAAGACTTAATAAAGCCGAACTAGAAGGCGTATTGGCACACGAGCTTTCTCATGTTAAAAATTTTGACACAAGACTTATGGGAATTGTTGCAATTTTAGTTGGGTTTGTCGCAATTATGGCAAATATGTTTATGAATTCTTTATGGTGGGGTGGAAGACGAAATGATAATGAGCGGGATGGTGGAAATTTGCAATATATTTTTCTTCTTTTGGGAATTGTTTTTGCAATTCTTTCTCCAATTGCAGCAACACTTATTCAACTTGCAATTTCTCGGAAACGAGAATATTTAGCTGATGCATCAGGAGCATTACTCACTCGTTATCCAGAAGGACTTGCAAGTGCACTGGAAAAAATAGCAAAAGATCCACGACCAGTAAGAAGCGCAAGTAACGCGACAGCTCACTTATTTATTACAAATCCATTTAAGGGAAAAGAAGCAGCAACATGGTTTGCTTCGCTTTTTGATACGCATCCCCCGATTGAAGATAGAATACGTATATTAAGGTCAATGTAGTAAGTAGCAGGTAGTATGTAGCAAGTGTTCGTAAGATTAAATACTTACATACTACTTACTACATGCTACAATTTCTTCAGTAGATTTTTATGAATATCCCACTTATCTTAATTGGAAAAGTAGTTATTTTGCTGAGTCGTTTGTTAAATAAAGGTAACGGATCGACTTGGCCTGGGCATATTGCGCTTTCTGTTCAGAAAAATTTTCTACAACAAGTTATGCAAAGAAATCCTCAGTTAAAGGTTATTTTTATTGTCGGAACAAATGGCAAAACAACAACTGGGAAAATGATAACAACGATTTTGGAAAAAGATGGGAAAAAAGTTTTTCAAAATACTTCAGGAGCAAATTTACTCAATGGTGTTGCATCAAGTTTTATTCAAAAGAGTTCGTTTGTTGGTTTGCTTTCAGAGGAGTATGCAATATTTGAAATTGATGAAAATACCCTGCCGTTGGTAATAGAGCAAATCACTCCTTTCGCAGTTATTGGACTAAATTTATTTCGTGACCAGCTTGATAGGTATGGGGAGTTGGATAGTATCGCAAAAAAATGGAAAGTTGCACTTAAACAGTTTCCAGAGAGTTCGTATGTTATTCTTAACGCAGATGATCCTCAGATGGCATACTTGGGATTATCTTTGTCATCCCGAGCACAGTCGAGGGATCTTCCTCAAAAGAGTTCAAAAGCACAGATGAGTGAGATTCACCCCAAGGGTACTATCTTCTACGAAGGGGTGTATCCGCGCGCTTCGCTTGGTCGAAATGACAATATATACTACTTTGGATTACCTCTTAAGGAAATGAAAGAAAAAGAATTGCAGCATGGGGCAGATTCTATCTATTGCCCAAATTGTAACTCTAGGTTGGCCTATAGCGAAATTAGTTTTTCTCATTTAGGATTGTGGAAATGCTTATCGTGCAAGTTACAACGGCCTGATACACTGATTAAAGATTTTTCTTCGCCACTACCTGGTTTGTACAATTCGTATAATACATCAGCTGCTCTGACATTTGCTCAACTTGTCGGTATTTCAAAGAAAGATGCTGAGAAGAGTTTGGCAGGACTGACTCCTGCTTTTGGAAGACAGGAAAAAATTTTATTTAACGAAAAACACGTGCAACTTTTGCTTGCAAAAAATCCGACAAGTTTTAATGAGTCAATGCGAACTGTTGTTGAAATGGGAGGGAAGCATATATTGCTTGTTCTAAATGATCGGATTCCAGACGGACGGGATGTAAGTTGGATTTGGGACATCAGTTTGGAAGCATACATTGATCGGTTTAAAAAGATTCTGATTAGCGGAGATCGTGTTTATGATATGGGTTTGAGAGTTCAGTATTCTACTAATTTTCAATTTGAAATTTTCAATTTTCAATTAACTTCTAAATCAAAAATTCAAAATGACAAAATACATATG
>PPGL01000044.1 GCA_003173915.1 Candidatus Levyibacteriota bacterium
TGCCCCGCTATAATAATTTTCTGGCTTTAATCCCCAAATTTGGGCAATAATAGGTTTTTCTTCAGGAGTCATAAGGAGACGTTTGCTTACTTCTGGGTCGCCTTCTGATGCCATACCATCTACATTTGTAAATTCAGTAAAAAAGAGTGCAGGTCTTCCGCATTGCATAATAACTCTTCGAAAAACGGTGTCCGTTACGTCTTCCATTGGAGCCAAGATAAAAATTGGTTTCTCTAGTTTGTCCCAGATATTCATATCTATAGGGTATATTTTACTAAAAAATATGCCATAAGAAAAGAAACATGAATTTGTTTAGTGCTTTTGAGTTGCGTTGGAAGAAAAAATTTCATAAAATCTATGTACGCCGATGTGGCTCAGTTGGTAGAGCGGCGCTTTCGTAAAGCGTAGGTCGTGGGTTCAAATCCCACCATCGGCTCTGTATATGCAGCAACAATCACGACTTAATAAGGCAGCCGAACAACGCATGAAACAGCGATTAGTCCTTTCTATTTTCGGATCTATTGTTATTCTTGTGGTTTTAGTAAAGTATGGAATTCCTGCATTAATTAACTTCAGTCTGTTTATGAGTAGTCTTCAGGGGGGAAGTTCAATCGGCTCTGATGCAACAAAGGAAAAAACATTTTTGTCTGCTCCAATTCTTAACCCAATGCCAAGTGCAACAAATAGTGCAAGTTTTGACATTAGCGGTAGTGCAGGGGCCAAGCAGCAAGTAAAACTTTATATAAATGATACATATGTTGATTCATTAACATCCAAAGATGACGGTACTTTTACATTTAAGGCAATAACGCTTACTCAAGGACAAAACGTTATAAAAGCAAAAGTTTCACAAAATTCTTCAGAAAGTGACTATTCTTCTCCTTGGACAATTACTTTTAAAAATAACGCTCCTACGCTTTCTATTTTAGAGCCTGCAGATGGACAAACATTTTCTGGAAGCCAAAATTCCTCAATAACTGTTGAGGGGAAAACAGATCCAGACATACAAGTAACTATTAATGGTTTTTGGGCAATTACCGATAATAATGGAAATTATTCATACAATTTCCATTTGCAAGGAGGAAGCAATCAAATTAAAGTTATAGCAACTGACGCTGCTGCGAATAAAACTGAAAAGGATATTACTGTGACGTATAATCAATAATCCCCACAGAGCTCCAAAACAAAAACATAACTGCCGGATAAAAAAATGCATTTATAAACAAACTTCCTACAGCAAGAGCTATGATGGATGACATAATAGGGGTGGCAACTGGTAGAGAAGACAAAAATACATTTTTTCCAATTCTAAAAAAAAGGTATAGGAATGATATGGACCCAATAATTCCTGTTGTTGCCAAAACAAAAAGTAAACTATTATCTGTGCCTGCTCCTGAGTGGCTTGTTTCCCAATTACTTCCTGTTGCATAGCCATATTCTTTTTGAGCGTATCTATAGGCATTAAACCCTATGCCTAAAATTGGACTTTTGGTAAAAATTGCTATGGCTTCGTTCATTGAATCTATTCTTGCTTCACTTGATGCAACACGATAGAGTTTTGTTCCTTCAGTTGCTTTATAGTTAAAAGAAATAATGGTAATTCCGAGTGTTAAAAGTCCAAATATTCCAAGAGTAATTTTTCTCGAAGTTTTTTTAAAAAAGAAAAAAACAATAAGTCCTGCAAAAAGAGCAAGGAGTGCAGTACGAGAAAATGTTAAATAGACACTTAGTATAAAAAAAACTGTTGCTAAGGAATATAGAAATGTATTAACATATTTTTTTTCTACAAATGATTCATATACAAGAAAGAGAGAAAAAAAGAAAGGAAATAATAAAACAACGCCAGCAAAATTTGGATCAAAAAAAGTTGCAAATAATCGATACCAATGTCTATCCCACCCTAGATAGTAAAGGTTTTGTAGTGTCGGGTAAAGAAAAAATTGAATAATTCCAAATATTCCAATAAGAATTCCCGCAAGTAATATAAAGAAAGGAATATGGTGGAGTATTTTTTTAGAAAGGAAAGAAATGGAAACATAAAAGCTTGCATATGCAGTAAATCTCACGATATATAGTGCTGCAATACTTGCAGAAAGGAAAGGTAATTTTGATACATTTATGAGTAAAGAAAGGATGCATACTCCGATAAATATGCCAAGGGGTTTATAAAGAGAGAGGATTTGTATATGTTTTCTTTCTTTTATTCCGACAACGCAAATAGTTAATAAATTTAACAATGCTGCTATATCAAAAAGCGATACAGCAGTACCATTGGTAAATTGATACCGTGTAACTTCTCCAAGTGGAAGTAGTACAAATAAGCTAATCAAAAATAGAATATTTACCATACTGCATTATATATAGTATATACCCCCAGAGAATAAGTGTTCCATAGAAAACATGTGGTTGAAAAATTGCTGGAACCATTTGTGGATTCTTCATGTTTGATTGTGTAAGCATAAAGCTTATTACAATTGGTAAAAATGCAAGTGCTTTGGATTTTCTTTTCAAAAGCAAATAGGTTATTTGAATATAAGGAATGAGTAACCAAACAAAATAGTGCTGTTCGGAAAAGGTATTTGTTAAAAGTTGTACCGTAATAAAAAACCCAGTAAAAATATAAAAAGAATCTGTTCTATTTTTCCACGCGATCAAAATTGAAATACTAAGAATAATAAGTGTTAAGACGATTAAGAAGATGTGACCGATTTGTCCTATTCCAAATATACGAAAGACGAATCCTGATAAAGCTTGGTTATAGTAATCTGTTCGTACCGCATGTGTTACAACAGGAAAAATGATTCTCCAATAATAGATAAAAATTGATGGGGAAAAGATAACAACAGAAATTGCCCAGAAAGCAAAAATAAATCCAATTACATATGCAATATTTTTCCATTGTTTTTTAATAATAAAAAGAAGTAGAAAGAAAAGAGGGAAAAATTTTGTTGCGATAGAAAGAGCTAGTATTCCATCTGCTTTTGCAAAATTCTTTTTTTTATATAAATAAAGAAATGCACTGATGCAAAGTAACACAAACATATTTATTTGACCCATCCCCAATGTAAATTTTGCTGGAAACGAGAGAAACGCAATTGTATAAAAAAATAAAAAACGATTTGAAAATAACTTCTCATGTTCTATTGTAAGTAGTAAAAAAATAGAAACAATAAATGCAAAAAAAGAAAAAATGCTCCATATATTCCCGGCAATTGAAAGTGGAAACAAATTAAATGGTAACATACCAAGTAATGCAAAAGGTGGATAGACAAACGTTGAAGAAAAAGGAGAGGAAATTGTGTATAAATTCTTTCCCATCAAAAAACCACGTGTTGTGTTGTAGTATGTTTGAAAGTCAGGATACGATGGCAAAAATACAGCTTTTCCTATAGAAAAAAAACTTAACAAAAAAATGCTCCAAAAAAATATTCTAATAATCTTTTTATTCATGATAAACGCGAACATGTGTTGTAGTATTTCTATAAATTTTTCTCCAATTGCCAAACTCAATTGGTAAATTCCCATTTTTCTGAATTGCAATATAGGTGATCTGTTTATTATTCGGATCCAAAGTAAAAGGAAAATCAGCATAAAATAAATTATGAAATCCTAAAAGTAAAACCATATCTCTTGAAGTAATATGCTTTGCAAAAAATCCATCAGTATCATAAAAATCACCAAATGAAAAATTAAGATGAGTAGTTAAAAATTGTGAAGTTGTTTGCTTTCCAATAAGTACAGGAATAAATTTTGCATTTGCAATGGTACGATATCCTATTGAAATGCAGCTCACGAGAATGATAGAAGCAGTCATGAAAAATTTTAAATTTGTTGCTGCAGTTTCTGTAACCCATGCAGCAAGAATAGAAAATGCAGGTAGGTATGGAAGAATAAATCTTCCTCCCCCTGTGCGGGGAGTAATATACCATACGAAAAGTGCAAGCAAGCTGTATAGATAAATAAAGCGTAAAGAGCCCTTTGCTTTGTTTATTTGTAGGAGAATTAAGGGTAAAAAGGCAAGATAGATAGGGGAAATTGGATCTGCAGAAGACGTAAATAGTGTCCAAAAATTTGAGAAGACAGTTGTAAGATTTGTGATACTTCCTCCTGGTGAAATTGGATATAAAGAACTAAAGAAAGGATAGACAGGATTTCCGGTATGTATCCAGGAAAAAACCATCCAAGGAGAGGGAATAAGTATTGCAATTCCAATAAGTATTGTAAGATGTTGGCATATCGTACCTACTGATTTCTTTTTCATAATGTCTGATACGAAAATCAGAATAATAAATATACCAAGGGTTCCAAAAGCTAATAATTTACTTGATATTGCAAATCCAATCATACAAGCTGTGCAGATAAGCCAGAATAATCGACTTGACTGTTCCCAATTAACAAACGTCCATAGAGCAAGAATTTCAAAAAATGTTCTTCCTAAATCAATATATCCGCTAATCGATTCCCAACCAACGACTAAATTTGCGTAGAATATGACAACAGCGGCAAAAGCAAATGTGTGTGAGGTATATTTTTTTGCTAGAAAATATAAGGAAGTACAGCAAAGAATACTTAGCAAAAATTCTAAAATTTTCGGAAGTATTACATCTCCTGTGGCAAGAAGTGGAATATATAACATTTCAATCAGTTTTGGCATATCAGAGTAATAAAAAAGAGATTGGGGAATATGGAAAATTTGATTGTGGAAAAGATATATTTTGGGAAGAGTTAGATGGTACCAGAGTGCGTCAAATCCCATCTCGGGGCCAAGTGCTCCAATACTATTTACAATTGTTTGCAAAATGATCAAAAATACAAAAATTCCTGATAGAGAATAAGCAGAAAAAGAGATATTTTTTAAAAATCTTAAAAATCGCTTTCTGATTACAAATGCAAAACAACAAAAGAATACGATTGTTATCGTAATAACAATAAAAGGATATAAAAAATGAAGTATTCCGAGAAGAAAAATACTGTAGGAAAGAATTCCTAAAAAGAAGGCAAGCGCAAACATATCTGTATTCTACACAACAAAAACAAAACGTACAAAGCAAGAATAAATATTATCCAAAGAACAAAAAGTGTATATTCTATTTTTTTTGCCATAATAGCCATAATTTTCCTCGTACTAAGAAAGAATGAAAGCTCATAATAAAAGCAAATACGAGTCCTGCTGTTCCATCTAGAAAGCCAAGTCTAAGAATAAAGTTTTGTAAAAATTTTCCTAGAGGATAAAGAATTATTGCAAGATCATTGGTTTTTATTTTTTCTTTATATAATTCATTTGCTCTAATGGTACTATAAATATTAATTGCTTCAAGAAATTCTGTGACGCTTGGATGCGGGTAATGGAAAATTGGGTTTTTTAACTGTCCTGTTAGACCATGTACATGAAGCGTCTCATGTACATTTCCTTTCCAGTGTCCTTCGCGTATCTTAACCAGGCGAAGTAATTTGACTGAACCAATTTCTCCGTGAGAAAGTAGCTTTCCCCAAAGAAAGTCAAAACGTTTGAGGTAGTATCCGGTGTAAGAATTGTCTGTCGTAGAGGTTACTTTTTTTATTTCCTTTTCAAGATCTTTTGATATTCTTTCGTCTGCATCTAGAAAAAGAATCCAATCTCCTGTGGCATTTGATAATCCAAAATTTCTTTGTTGAGAAAAATCTCCTGCAAGTGTATGAATAAAGACTTTTGCGCGGTGTTTTTTTGAAATAGAGACAGTTTGATCGGTAGAATTGTCGTCAATGACAATAATTTCATCGCAAAATGACAGACTTTTCAGGCAGTCAGCGATATTATGTTCTTCATTTTTTGTTAGAACAATTGCTGAAATCATGGATGTTTAGTTTTTATATGTGATTTAAATATATAATTTTTTTGCAGATTTGCTTTTGCAAAGATGTATTGCCCTAATACTTCAAGTGTCGTTAGTCCATACTTTACAGATCTGATAAAATTAATGGATGATGCTTCA